>DSCM01000022.1 GCA_011049115.1 Pseudomonadota bacterium | reverse complement strand
GTCTCAACCCCTGGCCCGGAACCTATACCTTCCACCGTGGCGGCCAGAATCTTGACCCGGCCGCCACGGTGGAAGGTATAGGTTCCGGGCCAGGGGTTGAGACCGCGAATCCGATTGAAGATGGTGGTCGCCGATGCCCGCCAGTCAATCAAACCGTCCTCTTTTTTCAGTTTGGGGGCTGGGGATGCGAGACGCTCGTTTTGGGGGCTGGGGCTCAGCTCGCCTTTGCTCCAGCCGACAAGGGTGCGCCAGACCAGCGTGGCGCCCATGAGGCTGAGACGCCGTGAAAGTTCGGGCATGGTTTCGTGGTCAAGAATAAAGGTCGGTTCCTGCAGGAGAATGTCGCCGCAATCAATCCTTTCGCCGACCAGCTGGGTCGTGACTCCGGTGATGGGCTCGCCGTTGATCAGGGCCCATGGCATAGGGGCCGGACCCCGGTAGGCCGGCAGCAGAGATGGATGGAGATTGATGGCGGCTCCGCGCGCCAGGGCGATCGTCCGGGGACTCAGCCTGACGCCGTAATCAATGACGACCAGGTAGTCGGGCGCGAAGTTCTTGATCTGTTCCTGGGTTTCCAGTGTATTGATGGCCGGCGTGAAACTCTTCAGTCCGAGCTGGATAGCCTTGTCACGGGCCGGAGTCGGAGCGACCCGACAGCCCCGGCCTTTTTTCTGGTCGGGTTGGGAGAACAGGAGCAGCTCAAGCTCCGGTCTTTTACCGGCCAGCAGCTCCAGGGTGGGGAGGGCGAACTCGCCGGAGGCGAGAAGCAGGATTTTCATGATGTTTCAAGATTTCCTTTGCGAAGCTTGCGTTCATAGATGCTGCGTTTGAGCCGGCTGATCCGGTCAATGAAAAGAATTCCCTGCAGATGGTCGAGCTCGTGTTGGAGGACGATCGCGGGAAAGCCTTCCAGGTTCAGCTCCAGTTCCTTTTCGTCGAGTGAATAGGCCCGGACGAGGATTTTCTCATAGCGGGGAACCTCGGCCGTATAACCGGGAACGCTGAGGCAGCCTTCGACGATTCCGGCTTTTCCTTCGCGGGCAATGATTTCCGGGTTGACCAGGATCCAGGGTTTTGGACTGCGGTCTTCTCCGGCGCCCGCATCCGCCACCACCAGGCTGAGCGAGCTGCCGATCTGAGGCGCGGCCAGCCCGACTCCCGGAGCGTGGTACATGGTTTCCAACATATCTTCGGCCAGTTTTCTGATCAGCTCATCAATGCGGGTGATTTTTTCGGCTTTTTTTTTCAGGACCGGGGCCGGATAGGTGTCGATCGTAAGGATGCTCATAGGATAAAAAAACTGGGTAACCCCGATATGGTTAACGTAAACTGTCGCAAACGCGCAGGCTTTTACTTTCCAAAACAGCGTAAGACTATAATCAATCGTTACAAAGCCTGTCAACCTCTAAATTGACGATTCCGGCAGGACGGCACGGGGAGTTTTTTTCAAAAAAAAAGAGGGTCGCGAAGTGGGGAAGCGGCGGCGAATTTAAAGTTTCATTCGCTGGACAAATTCACCCTGACGTGTTATTCCTGATATTAATAATAGGTAATATTATCCAGGCTGAATTCCATTGTCGAGGTGCAATCTATGTCGCAGGAAAAGGTTATTCAGATCTTGAATGATATCGCCACCGATCTGGTCATGCTTGAGCCCGGCGATCTTTCCGGTTTGGGACAAATGCTCAATGCCGCCGAAGAACTCGAGAAACCCGGCGTCGGCGCCGGGGCTGAATTCATTCTGCCTCAGGTTTCCGCGTTTAAAAATATCATTATTTTCATTATCTATGATGATTTCAAGGATTCCGAGAAATCTCTGGAAACGCTTTCCTTGGCGATCTCGAAAATGCAGCAGGCTTTGCGGAGTGGCGGCGACGGCCGTGGTGCCGAAGCGGCCCAGGTGGCGCTCAGTGCAGGAAGTGTGAGGGCAGCCGCCGGGCCGCAGGCGTCCGCCGCGGCGGATGAGGTCGAGGCCGTGACCATTGTCGAGGAACGGGCCGCCTTGAAGTCTGAAGCGACGGAACCGGACATCAAGAACGACATGCCGGCCGTGGCCGAGGAATTGTTCGGCGGGGTTGATTTCAGTCAGGATCGTGATCTTTATCAGGGGTTCATCGTCGAGTCGAATGAACACCTTGACACGATTGAAGAAAATATTCTTAATCTTGAACAGCACCCCGGTGATCCGGAAATCTTAAACTCGATTTTCCACCCCTTTCATACCATCAAAGGGGTCTCCGGTTTCATGAATCTCAGACAGATGAACCTGATTGCCCATCATCTTGAGAATCTTCTCGATGATGCTCGCAACCACAAGTTTTCTCTTGACGGCGAGGCGACTGATCTGATTCTTGATGGCGTTGACTTTCTTAAGAAAATGCTGGCTCAGCTCAATCTCGCCTTGCTCGGCAACCCCCTGGAAACCATGCCGGTGCAGGCCTTTCTCGAATGAATCGACACCCTGCACCGGGAACTTCTCGGAGACGAGGAAGCCCGCGAGCCGGCCCCGCCGGCCCCATCCTTGCGCGAAGGTCCGAAACAGGGTGAGATTTTGCTTGCTGAAGGGGTTATCAATCAGGATGAGCTTGACGCGGCTTTGGGGGAACAGGCTTCCGAAAGCGGAAGAGAGGAAGGCGAGGTCAAGAAAAAGATCGGCAGGATTCTGCTGGAAAGAAAGAACACCGATATCAAGACCGTGGCCCGGGCAATTCGTCAACAGCAGCGGCTGCATGAAGCACCACCGCAGCTGCCGGCGTCCGCGCCGCATCAGGATCTTTCCTGGGGGGAGCCGCGATCAAGGTCGACACGGAAAAACTTGATAATCTGGTCGACATGGTCGGCGAGCTGGTTATTGTTCAGGCGATGATTCGCCAGGATCCCGATATTTCGGCTCTGGGTATCCGTCAGGTAACCCAGAACATGGCTCAGCTGGCCCGCATTACCTCATCGTTGCAGAAAGTGGCGATGTCCCTGCGCATGGTGCCGATCAAGCAGACCTTCGGTAAAATGGTGCGGTTGGTTCGTGATCTGGCAAAGAAAACCGGAAAAGAGATTGACTTGGTGATGTTTGGTGAAGATACTGAAATTGATAAAAACATGGTTGATCTGATCTACGATCCCATGGTTCATATGATCAGAAATTCAGCGGATCATGGGATCGAAACGCCCGAGGAACGCCGCGCCGCAGGTAAACCGGAGACCGGAACGGTTACGCTGAAGGCCTATCATGGCGGAGGTAACGTCATTATTGAAATCGTCGATGACGGTCGGGGTCTGAATGCTGAAAAAATCAGGCGTAAAGCGCTTGAAAAAGGTCTGTTGCAGGAGCATGACCGTCCTTCAGACAAGGAACTTTTCAGTTTTATCATGGCCCCCGGGTTTTCGACCGCCGACAAGGTTCCCGAGGTCTCCGGTCGTGGGGTCAAAATGGATGTGGTCAAGAAAGCCATCGAGAAATTACGCGGGATTGTAAAAATTGATTCGATTGCGGGGCAGGGGTCGGTGGTCAGTCTCAAGGTGCCGTTAACCCTGGCGATCATTGACGGCATGGTGGCGGTGGTGGGTCACGAACGCTATATCATTCCCACTTTGAACGTGGTCGAGTCCCTGCGGCCGCTGCCGGAGCAGTACCATACGGTGTAGGGACAGGGAGAGTTGATCCGAGTGCGGAATAAGCTGTTGCCTTTGGTGCGGCTGCATCAGGTGTTCGCCGTCGAGCCCGGCTCCGTCAAACCCTGGGAGGCCCTGGTGGTGGTGGTCGAGCATGAAAATATTCAGTTTTGTCTGCAGGTCGATGAGCTGGTCGGTAAACAGGAAATAGTTATTAAAAGCCTGGGCGAGCGTTTGAAAAATCTGCCCGGGATTGCCGGTGGGGCGATTATGGGGGACGGCCGGGTTGGTCTGATTATTGATGTGGCCGGTCTGGTCAGGTGATTTACGGCCGCCTGCTTTTCTGCAAAACACAGCGTATCGTTGCCGTTACGTTTTTTATTTAAGGGGTCTGAGTTATGACGGATCAACCTGAGTTTGGCCAGGGTAATGTCCTTTCCGCCAGGGAACATAAATTTTTTACTTTTTTTCTTGGCGATGAGCTCTATGGGCTTGATATTCTCAAGGTCAGAGAAATTATCGGTATGCAGGAAGTCACCAAGGTGCCCTGCCCGGAGCGGAATATTATATCCTCGGAGTTATCAATCTGCGGGGCAAGGTTATTCCGGTAGCTGATTTGCGGCTGCGTTTTCAATTTCCGGCGCGGGAACATGATGGTCGCACCTGTATCGTTGTGGTTGAAATTGCGGGCGAGGCTAGTCCGGTAGCCGTGGGACTGGTGGTGGACGCGGTTGATTCGGTGCTCAATCTGAAAGAGGAGCAGATTGAAAAGGCTCCGGTTTTTTCGGCCCGAATAAGCCGGGACTGCATTCAGGGACTTGGCAAGGTTGAGAATAAAGTGATTATTCTGCTGGATATTGATCTGGTTTGTTCTCTTGAAACTGTGTTCGAGGATGGTCAGGAATCATGAACCTGTTTGGGTCGAGCAGCAGGTTCAAGGGTGGAAAACAGGCTTGATGATTTAGGGGCGGCTTTAAGGTGATTGGATCCGATAGAATAAGCGATAGTGATTTTGCCCGGTTTTGTGATTTTGTCTACAGTCGCTGCGGCATAACCTTGAATGATAATAAGCGGGACCTGGTCCACTCGCGACTGGCCAAGCGTTTACGCTCCCTCGGCTTGGAAAACTATGGTGATTACTTTGAACTGCTCTACGCCGGTCGGGGTAATGAACAGGAAATCGTTAATCTGCTTGACGCCATTTCCACCAATGTAACCTATTTTTTTCGTGAGGATAAGCATTTTAATTTTCTTGCCCAAAAGGTTATTCCGGCCTTGGTTGCCGAACCTCAGGTTCTGGGAAAGAAGATCAGGATCTGGTCGGCCGGATGCTCAAGCGGTGAGGAACCCTATAGCCTGGCGATCACCTTTGCCGAGAATATGCCGATTGAACAATGGGATTTCCGCATTCTGGCGACCGATCTTTCCACCAACGTTTTGGAGCATGCTCGCAATGGGGTGTATGACCGCGAGCGCATGCGCAACGTTTCCGCCTCCCTTTTGAAGAAATATTTTACCGCCGGCCGGGATGGCCGTCGTTATCGGGTCGATGCAAAACTTACCGCCCTGATCAAATTCACGCGTCTGAATCTAATGCTGGATTTTCCGTTTAAAGGGCGCTTTGACTGTATCTTTTGTCGTAATGTCATGATCTATTTTGATCGTTCGACGCAGGCCGATCTGGTTCGTAAGTTCAGCTTTTTTTTGAAACCCGGTGGTTGTCTGATGATCGGTCATTCGGAAAGCCTGACCAATATCAAACACGACCTTCTGTACATTCAACCCTCTCTCTACAGGAAAAAGAGCTGATGTCTCTGGTGACTGTCGGAATTGCCGACCTGAAGGTCAGCAACAATCTCGAAGATACCCTGGTTACTTATTCACTGGGTTCATGTATCGGTCTTGCGGTCTACGATCCGGTCGCCAGGGTTGGTGGTCTGCTGCATTATATGCTGCCGGATTCATCCATCAACGAAGAAAAAGCGATCAAGAACCCGGCCATGTTCGCCAATAAGGGGATTCCTCTGCTTTTCAAACAATGCTACGGCCTGGGCGCTGACAAGAAGCGGATGATCGTCAAGGTCGCCGGCGGCAGCCAGATCATGGATGACAGTGGCACTTTTAATATCGGCAAGCGCAATTATGCCATTTTACGTAAAATTTTCTGGAAGAATAACGTTATGATCGAGGCTGAAGACGTCGGCGGCGCCTGCAATCGGACGATGTATTTCCAGATCGCCGATGGTCGCATCAACCTGAAGATTTCCAAGAAAGGGATGGTTGAGTTATGACTATGATGGAACGGATCATTGCCGCGGTCGAAGAAATGCCTCCTTTTCCCCAGGTCGTACGGAAAGCCTTGGCCGCTCTGGCCGATCCCGATTACGAGATCGCCAATCTGGTTGATATTCTCAAGGTGGATCAGGCGGTGACCGTTAATGTCCTGAAACTTTGCAATTCAGCCTATTTCGGCCTGCCGCGCAAGGTTTCTTCCCTGAAGGAAGCGGTGGTCTATCTTGGCGCCGACCAGTTGCGCCAAGTACTGCTTTCCGGAGCCGCCAGCAAGATTTTCGATCGCCCCAGTGAAGGCTATACGGTTTTTGCCGATGAGCTCTGGCGTCATGCTCTGGCCACCGCGGTCATGGCTAAGGTCCTGCGCGAGCATCTGCGGATAAAAATCGATGAGAACATGCTTTTTACCGCCGCCCTTTTACATGATGTCGGCAAGGTAGTGTTGAGTTCCTTTGTGATTGAAAAATATCGTGCGATTGAGAAACTCGTGGAAAACCGGAACTGCTCTTTTCAGGAGGCGGAAAAGATGGTTCTTGGTTTCGATCATGCCGAGATCGGGGGTCGGATTGCGGAAAAATGGGACTTTCCGGAGGCGATTGTCGCGGCGATTGCCTTTCATCATGAACCTGAGCGCGCCCCCCTGGAATTTCGTTTGCTGGTGGAAATTGTCGCTCTGGCCAACAACCTGACGGTGATGGTCGGTTATGGTACCGGGGTTGACGGCCTGGCCTGTCGTGGACATGGCCTGTTGTTGCAAAGGTTTAAGCTCGACGAAAAGGATCTTGAAAAATTTGTTTTGCTTTTTCAGATGGAGATGGAAAAAACTTGTGATATCGCTGGCGTCGGCAGTGTCTGATGGGCCTGAGTCTGGTTTTTCGGCAGTCGTAATTTAGGAGTGTTCGAATATGTCGTTTAATGTGTTGGTGGTGGATGATTCAATGTCAATGCGGGCAATTATCAAGAAGGTGATAGCCATGTCCGGTTTTGATGTCGGTGAGATAGCGGAAGCCGGCAACGGGGCTGAAGCTCTGGCCTTGCTTCAGGATTTCTGAACGGATGTGGTGCTGACCGATATTCACATGCCGGGAATGGATGGCGTGCAATTGCTTCGTAAACTCAAGGAGGATCCCATGACCGCCTCTTTGCCGGTGATTATGATTACCACTGAGTCACGAGACGAGATTGTTTCCGATGCACTGGCCATGGGGGCGGCGGGATACATAAAGAAACCGTTTCGCCCGGAAGATATTAAGGCGCTGTTAACTGGTATTTTAGGGGGAGAAAGTGCTCAAGACGATTCGTCTGAACCTGACGAAGGTGATTTCTGAGGTTCTGGAAACTATGTTTTTTGTCTTTCTGGAGCAGCTTCCCGTGGAAACGCTGCCCCAAAGGGGAGGCTATGTCGGCTCTAAAGTCGTGGTCAGGGGGCCGGAATCTGGTTTTGAACTTGAAATGCTGGCCCAGGAAAGCCTTCTGACCAAGGTCGCCGGTGATTTTCTCGGACTTGAGGAAGGTTCTCCGAGTCTTGAGCAGCGTCTGGACGTGCTCAAGGAGATTACCAATATGGTGGCCGGTAACCTGGTTAATCACTGTGATCCGCATGCGGATTTTGATTTGGGGATTCCGATGTTGACCGGGACGGCTTTGACGACGGCGGAAATTGAAGATTGTGTCGATACATTTGCTTACGGGGATGAAGACGGTGTCCTGCTGGTCGGGGTCAGGGTCATTCCCGGGAAAGCCGGCGCGTTCCGATGATTAAGGTTTTGATTGTCGATGATTCGGCGATGGTGCGCCAGGTTTTCTCGCGCGAGCTGGCCCGGGAGAGCGATATCGAAGTGGTCGGGACCGCTCCCGATCCCTATGTCGCCCGGGACAGGATTCTGGCCCTGCATCCTGACGTGATCACGCTTGACATTGAAATGCCGCGGATGGACGGGTTGACTTTCTTGAGAAAGTTGATGAAGCATTTCCCCTTGCCGGTTATAATCGTCAGTTCCCTGACCCGTAAAGGCAGCAAGATTGCTCTCGAGGCCATCGAATCGGGGGCGGTCGAGGTTTTGGCGAAACCCGGTGAGGCCTACAGCGTCGGCGAGATGGGACAGCAATTGGCCGAAAAAATCCGGGCGGCGGCCCTGATTGATGTCAAGGAACGGGCTCGCAAGGTGGATCAGAGTCGGTTTACAGGAACATGTCTGGCCGCCTTGAGCGAGACGACCAACAAGGTAATCGCGATCGGTTCCTCGACCGGAGGCACGGAAGCGCTGAAGGCTTTTCTCACGCGTTTGCCGGCTAACGCTCCGGGGATCGTCATGGTTCAGCATATGCCGGCCAATTTTACCCGGGCTCTTGCCGAGCGGCTCAACGAACTCTGCCAGATAGAAGTCAAGGAGGCCGAGGATGGTGATGTGGTGCGTCCCGGCCGGGCCTTGCTGGCTCCGGGTAACATGCATATGCTGATGCGCCGCAGCGGGGCCAGTTATCTGGTCAATGTCAAGACCGGGCCCATGATTCACTATCAGCGCCCGGCGGTCGATCCTTTATTTCGTTCGGTTGCCCGCTATGTCGGGCCCAACGCGATCGGGGTGATTCTGACCGGCATGGGTTCCGATGGGGCAAAGGGCATGCTGGAGATGAAGCAGGCCGGCGCCGTGACCTTTGCCCAGGACGAGGCCTCAAGCGTGGTTTACGGCATGCCCAAGGAAGCCGTGCGTCTGGGGGGCGTGGATTATATCGTTTCACTGCCTGATATGGCGCAAAGGGTTCTGGCGGTGCTTTAAACCGGTTTTTTCTCGGCCGGAGGGCTATGATTCCGGCTGTCGTTCTCTTTGGGGCAGGTTGTGGCGCCGGGCCCGCCAGCCGTAGAAAAAACCGCAGAGGCCGAAGATGACGGCCGGCCCCGTGATAATCTTGAGGCTTCGGGTCAGACAGCCGTCATGGGTGCGGGCTGGCGGCTCCGCCGGGACGGCGGTCGGATCCAGCGCCATTTCGTAGGCGAGGGCCAGACGGTGACCCATGCCGTCGTTGACGACTACCTGCCAGCGACCGGGGCCGTCGGGACGGAAAAGGAAACAACCGTTGCGATCGGTGCGCCCGGTCTGAAAGGCTAACTTGGCCCCCTCCAGCCTGACCTCGACGGCGGCGTAGGCCATCGGTTCGCCGTCGTCATAATTGGCCCAGGCGCAAACTCCCTCAATCTTCTCCAGATAGCCCTCAACCCCATGCGCCCAGCAGACGGCGGGCGCATGGGTCAGGATCGACAGACAAAGTAACAGATACAGTAACCACCACCTCATGCTTCAGATCCTTTCCTTAGAAGACGTTATAAGACATTCAATGCGAGAATCGGGTCGACTTCGGGACGAGCCAGATTTTGGGGCGTTACGCCTTCCGGAAGCACAAATTAACTTCCCTTCAGGGCGTAACCTATACGTCTCAGAACTTCGCGCTCAACGAGGCGATGGCGGAAAACGGCGTGCCGGGATTATAGGTGGCCCCGTCGCCGTCGTCGGAAGCGCTGATGGCGCCGATGTATTTTTTATCGAACAGGTTGTTGATATCCAGTCCGACGGCCAGCTCTTTACACCAGGCAAACCGTGGCAGGGTATAACTCAGGGCCAGGTCGGCGGTGGTGTAGGCTGAAATCGGGTCGGTATGTTGCGCGGTACTGTAGCGCCGACCGACGTATTTTACCGTCGGCGCCACCTTCAGACTGCCGATAGTCCAGAGGAATCCCGCCTTGACCAGCATTTTCGGGGTGTCGGGGTACTGATTGCCCTTGACCTGGATCACTGTGGTTCCGCGTACGAAGTCGTCGTCGAACTCGAGTCTCGTATAGCTCGGGTTGAAAAAGAAAACGAGGTTGTCGATGGGGTAGAGGTTGAATTCCAGCTCGGCGCCCCAGGCGGTGGCGTCGCCGAGGTTCTGGTCATAGTTGACCCCGACCCGGGGGTCGAAGGCGTTGACCAGCAGGTCATGGTGCTTGGCGTAGAAAATGGACGGGGTGAAGTCGAACCTTTCGCCGCGCCAGCGGCAGCCGATATCGAAATTATCGGAGGTTTCCATCTTCCACTCATCGAAGATATTCTGCAGGGTTATGCCGGCGGCTTTGAAGGCGGCCCGGTTGCCGGCATAGGTGGTCGCCAGGGGCACATAGGCGTAGGGACGCATGTAGGTGCGGCCATAGTTGGCGTACAGTTCCAGCTTGGGGGTCAGCCGATAGCCCAGGGCCAGGTTCGGCAGCCATTCGTCAAAGGTCATTTCCTTGAGGCTCAGGTCGGAGTCCTCACCCTGGTTGTGGTTCAGAGCGGCATGGTAGGATGACGGGGTGCCGCCGGCGGCGCTGCCTTTGTAAGCGGTGCTGCCCGGTTCGGTATAGGAGAAGTATTTGATTCCCGCCTGGAGGCTGAAGTTGCCGAAGCGGCGGCTGAGCTGCAGCCAGGGGCTGTGAATATCACCGTGGCCGTCATTTTCGGTCAGGTATTTCCAGCCCTTGTAGACGCGGCCGGTGGCGGTGATCTGGTTGGCCCGGACGTATTTCTGTAGGTCGTGGGACTCATACCAGTAGCCGGCGGAAATGCTGCAGCCGGCAATCTCACCGCGGTACTCGCCGACGGCGCCCAGGCGTTCCAGGTCGGTTACTTTGTCGGCCGCGCCGTCGAGATTCGATTTATCCTCTTGCGCATAGTAAGGTTTGAGGCTGAAGACGTGCCCCGGCGCGGCGGTGAAGCTGGCGATGGTCATGAACTCGGTGTTTTCGTAGTCGCCCCGGTGATAGTCATAGTAGTCGGCGTCGAGGACCGGGTTGCCGGTGCGGTGTTGGTTGTAGTCGCGGCGATAGGTGTGCTTGAGGGCTTTGGTTTCGGCATAGCTCAGGGAATCGAAGTCATGGGATTCTATGTTGTTGTAATTGTAGAATATCTCGATTTTGAAACGCTCACCCAGCGTCTGGGTGAGGCCGGCGGTGACGTGATTCCGGGGCCCGAGATCGCCAGCGCCCTTCCACTTGTCGACTTCGCTGTAGGAATAAGAAAGAAAACCGGCGGTGCCGGTGGGCAGTTGACCGGAATCGAGCCGCAGGAAACTGCGCCGGGCATCGTAGTTACCGATCTGCTGACTCAGAATGGCGCCGAACTCGTCGGTCGGCCGGCGCCAGTTGAGACCGACGGTGCCGCCGGTGTTGCCGTCACCAGTGCCGAGCCCCGGCGGCGCGGCGCCCTTGTAGAGACCGATGGACTCCATGTTTTCCATGTCGTAGAGATAGTCCCGCGGGCCGATGCCCATGATGCCGTAGTTCGGCAGGCCTTCGACCGACATTCCGACTTTCGCGCTTGAAATCCCGCGGATGCGGACATTCGCGCCGCTGATGCCGAAGGGATCTTTCAGCTCCACGTTGATGCCCGGCAGGATGTCGAGGGTGGCGAAAGCGCTGGAAGCGGCCTTGCTGCCGGCCAGCTCGATGCCGGCGGCGGTGACCTCGGTACCGGTGTAGAGCAGGTCACCCTCCTGCCGGGTCGGGGCCGCCAACACATCCCTGACGGTCATCGTCTCCAGGGTAACGGGTGGTTCGCCGCCGGCGGCAGCTTCCCCGGCGACCCCCGGCCCGGCGGCGGTGAGCGGCAGGAGCAGCGCCGCGCAGACGATCAGTACCTTACAGGTCATGTTTTTGTTTTTTTTCAACATTTTTTTCAACAGCAACAACCGGAAAATGTTCTGATAAGCGGACTTATTTGCGGGCCGTAAAGGCTCTTTGGATTGCGGGGCTCGCTCCCGCATTAATTTGCAATGATTTAGCAGTATCCAACTTTTAAACATGGTTTTCTCCTCCTTGATAATTAACGGTTGCCAGTTGACGGGTTGACGGGTTGTATTCTCGTTTCATTGTTTCCTCTTTTTCTGGGTAGAGTTGTTGGCAAACTGAAGATGTATATCGATGCAACTATTCTCGGGCAAAGGTCTTTGCCCGGGCGATTTGAATTGATGCGTGCCGCCGGGCAAAACCGAGATAGATAATCAGGCCGGCGGCGATGGTGCCAAAGCCGATCAGGGCCGCGACCGGCCGGTGACATACGGAAAAGCTGATAATCCAGAGGTTGCCGAGGATGAAAAGCCACGGGGTAACGGGATAGCCCCAGGTGCGGTAACCGGTGCCGGCCGGGACGCCGTCACGCCGACGAATCCGCAAGAGTCCTATCACCGTCAGCGAGGCGAACAACGACAAGGTAAAGCCGATGTAGATCAACAGGGTTTCGAAAGAGGCCGAAAGCACCATCAGGGCGGCGAGCCCGGCCTGAAGAAAAATCGCCGCCGCCGGGGTCCGGTGTTCGGGGTTCAAACTGCCGAATGCCGGGAAAAAGATGCCGTCGCGGGCCATGGCATAGTAGATCCGCGGCCCGGTTATGATCATGGCGCTTAAGACCGAAAGGATGCCCAGGGCCACGGCCCCGCTGAACCAGCGGCTGTGGCTGACCCCGAAGAGATTGGCCGCCGCCCGCGCCCCGATTTCCATGACCCCGGCCATCTCCGGAGCGGGCACGGCATAGAGATAGACCGTGTTCAGCAGCAGGTAAAAAACCATCACCACCAGGGTGCCGACGATCAGGGCGCGGGGAAGGTTGCGCTGGGGTCTGACAATCTCGGAGCCGAGATAGGCGGCGGCATTCCAGCCACTGTAGGAAAATGAGACAAAAATCAGGGCCACTGCGAAGTTGCCGGCGGACCAGGCCTGCCCGCCGACAACTTCGCAGTGGTGAAAGGAGCCCTGGTCCGAGCAAAGACCGGCGGTGATAAAAAATAAAATCAGAACGATCTTGAACAGGGTCAGAAAATTCTGCACCCAACTGCCGAGACGCAAGCTGTGGTAATGGATCAGCGAGAAAACACAGATCGCTGCAATTGCCAGCAGATTTGGCCGGGACAGGGTTGCCAGGGTAAAATCTCCCAGTCGAAGACTGAAAACCCGACCCGTCGGCAGGGCCGCGGCCTGGAAGGTATAGCCGGCCAAAGCCATGGCCGCGGCCGCGATCGGCGCCGAGAAGCCGACAATCAGGGAAATCCAGCCGGAGAGAAAGGCCGGGAGCTTGCCGAAAGCCTCGCGCAGAAAGATATATTCACCTCCGGCCTGGGGATAACGGGCCCCCAGCTCGGCATAGCAGAGAGCGCCACAGAGGGCGAACAGACCTCCGCCCAGCCAGCATAAGAGCAGGGCGCGGGCATCCTGAAGCTCGGCCATGATGAAGCCTGAGGTCGTGAAAATCCCGGTGCCGATCATGTTGGCGATCACCAGAATGGTCGCCGAAAACCAGCCGATCTCGCGGCGCAGGTCCTTCCCGTTCAACGCCTTTTTCATCAGCGCACTTCGCAGCTGAAGGTGACGTTATACAGGTACTGATCGCAGATCGTGGTGTCCTGATAAGGCGGTTTGTGGGAAAACAGCAAAAGCCAGTAACCGGCGCGGGCCAGAGTGAGTTCGGCTCGACCCTGGCTGTCGGTAACCACGGACACCGGATGATGATGGGCGGAATGAGCGTCTTTGGTGGCGGACTTGGACGCGCTCGCATCGACAAAACCGGCATCGGTGGCGTTAATGGTCGCCCCGGCCAGGGGCTGGCCGGCATAGAATAGCTGTACGACCAGTTTATCCCCGGCCTTCAAAGCGGCCAGGTCGCTGAGCGGCCGCAGCTCCAAGGTCTGACCGGTCAGTTGACTGTCACGGGCGCCGGCGCCGGCCTGCAGCACGGTTTTGGCTTCGAGATGGAAATTGGTGCATTTGTCGGCATCGGCGACTTCCTGTTTGTTGCCCCATTTGCGTCCTTCGGGGGTCATCGTGAAAAAACTGGGCTTGATCCGGGCCGTGACGACGTAAGCTCCGGCCTGGTCGATTTTCAGGCGATATTCGGTCTCGGAAACCTTCTCCAGTTCTACTTCCCGCCCGTCGGGGGCGAGGGCCTGAATCGCTTCGAGACGTCCTGCCTTGAGTTTTTCGTCGTTACGATCGGCGGGATACTTATGTCCCCAACCGATCCCGATGCTGACCGTCGAGCCGAGCGCCGGAAAATAGTTGTCCGGATTGAGCCAGAGGTTATGCGCCAGAACCGGCCGGACAAACAATCCCAGTCCCAGAATCACTAAGCACAGCAGAAAAACGGGTTTACGTCTCATTTTTAAATCTCCAAAATGCGAAGGTTAATGTAACTTTTACCGTAAGCATTCGGCGTTTCCGGCAGCGGTATCTTGAGTGTCTGTCGGAAAGCCGCCGCCGGCTCATCGATTCAGATAGTCGACGCTGTCTCGCAGAAAATCCCCGATATAAAGCAGATACTCAAACGGCGGCCGCTCACCGCCGACCTGCTCGAGAATCGTTCCCAGGGTGCCGTGTATGACCTTTTCCCGGTCGGCATAACCGGCACTGCAGACCAGGGCCACCGGAGTGTCGGCCGCATAGGAGCGGCCCAGGGTATCAACGAATTTCTTGAAGTCGGTGCGCATCGTAAACAGCACCATGCTGCTCTGGTGCACCGCCATCTCTCCGACCGACCAGCCGGAGGCGAAAATCACCGAATGACTGTGTCGGCCTTCGGTGACCCCGGCCCGCAGGGCGGCGTTGGCGGCGTTGAAGCAGCTCAGGCCGGGGACCACCTCGGTATCGAGATCGGCAAGTTCGGTCAGGGCCCAGGCATCGGGGCCATAGATCATCGGATCGCCGCTGTCGAGCATGGCCACGGTCTTGCCCTCAGCCACCGCGGCCCGGACCAGGGCGGCGAATTCTGCCTGTTGCCGATGATATTCTTCGCAACTGCGTCGTTCCCGGCCCTGTTCCTCGGCCTTGACCGCGGCGCAATCCTTGCCGTAAAAAGGGAACAGGCGATGATAAGCGGTCAGCACCTGTTTGCCGGTGAGATAGGCCTGAAATCGATCCCGAATTTTTTCCTGGGCAAAGATCAGATCGGCCTTCTCGATCACCTGCAGGGCCCGTTGGGTGGCGAGATCGGCATCCCCGGGGCCAACCCTGACAAGATAGAATTTACCCCGGCCGGCGGTCCGGAGCGGGGCCGGGCGGTATTGGGCCGTAGCCAGGGCCTGACCGACATAGATCAGGGAACGCCGGCTGTCGATCGCCGACGAGTCGGCCTGGAAACCCGCAACGCTGCCTAAGGTTACCTGTTCGCGACCGACGACCCCGGCATCGGCGACCACGGCCACCGGAGTCTCGGCCGCGTAGACGGCGGCCAGGCGGTCGAAAAGTTTTTTCAGATCGCGGGGCATGAAGATGACCAGGGTGGCCCGCTCGTGCCCGGCCAATTGTTCGATACTGTCGCCGGCACCCTCCCGTTGAAAAGGAGCCGTCAGAATCACCTCGCCGAGACGTACCTGCAGGGCGGCGTTGGCGGCGTTGAAGGCGCTGAGTCCGGGAATTACCTGGGGATCGAGGTCATGCAGTTCCTTGAGACTCCAGATATCCGGGCCGTAGATCATCGGGTCGCCGCCGCTTAAGATTACCACGCGGCGCCCGGCGGCCACGGCGGTCCGCACCAGGGCGGCGAATTCGGCCTGGTGCCGATGATATTCCTCGCAGCTCATGCGCGGTTTACCTGACTCACCACTTGGTTTATCCGCGTTCTCCGGACAGACCTTGCCGTAATACCGGAACAGCACCCCGTAACCGTCGCGCAGCTCCTTGCCGGTGAAATCGACGTAAGATGATAATTCCTCTTTGGTTTTGGCGCTGCAGAAAACCAGATCCGCCTGGCGGATCGCCTCCAGCGCCCGCGTGGTTACCAGATCGGCGTCTCCGGGGCCCAGACCGACCACGGCAAACGAGCCCGGGGTTGTCTGGGGGGCGATGGTCGTTTGGGGCTGCGGCGTACAGCCGATAGTCCAGAGTAACAACAGACCGCTGATCAGCAGTTTTTTGGTTGTCGGTAAAAAGGCGCGCCGGGCGCCAATGGCAGACAATAATCGTTTCATGTTTTCTCCTTGTCGTATCAACCGAGACGAACTCGTAACCAATGATAAAAATCGTTGAGAGGCTGATGGCACGCTGACCGCTCCCGCTTCGAGGCAGCCACTCCGCGGAGTCTTTTCTTGTGCTGTCCTTCAGACTGCGGGAACCCCGCAACCAGGAAGGTGGAGCGGCTACGAAAGCCTCACATTCTGAAACTCAAGGTGGTGCCGAAGGTCCGGTCGGTAGCCGGATAGCCCCGGGCATCGCAATAGTCCTCGTCGAAGAGGTTCTTGATATAGAATTCGATCTTGGCATCCTGAACCGGGCCCCAGGCCTTGCACAAGGTCTGCTCGACCCCGAGATTAAAGCTGTGGTAGGCCGGGTTATCGTGCCGCCGCCAGCTGTAGATCGGATTGTCGGGGTCGCTGTCGTCGATCAGTTCGGATTCCTCGATGGTTTTCTTGTCCTGAAAGGCGTAGTCGAGTTTCAAGGCGGTCCTGGTCAGAAGATGATAACGCAGGCCCGCCGTCACCCGGTTTCGGGCCCGATCGTCGAGTTCGGTGGTGCCGGCGGGCTCGTGGCCCTGGTTTTCGAAATCCTGCCAGGCATAGGTCAGGTAGAAGGAGAGATCCTTGCTCAGATGGCCGGCCAGATTGATTTCCAGCCCCTGCCGGTAAACCTCGTCGAGATTGATTTTGTAATCGCTGTAACGCAGGTTGCCGGCGGAGGAGCCGGAATACCTCGCGTATTGGCTGTTGGAGGCGATATAATCCTTGATCTTGTAAAAGGAGTAGTCGAGCATCAGCACGACATCCCCCCAGAGCCGTCGGTTGAGCACCAGATCGTAACCCATGCCGTGTTCCGGCTCCAGCCAGGCGCCGGCCGGCTTGCCCTGGGGATTGTATTCGCCGTGGGCATCGGGGCGTGCCAGATCTTGCTGATTCCGAGCGAGAGCGAGGTGTCGCGCAGGCTCGGGGCCAGGCCGTCGAGTTTCCAGGTGAGATAGGATTTGGGTACCAGCTGGTTCCATTCGCGCCGAATCCAGGAACCGCGGTTCGGAATGCCGCTGTTGCTGACCCAGATTTTGATATCCTCATACCGCAGACCGAGCCGCAATTCGAGGGCCTCCGCGATCCGCCATTGATGCTGAAGATAGCTGCCCTTTTTGTTGACGCGCTTGTCATCGCCGTCGCTGCCGTCGTAAAGACGGGCCAGCTCGATGCCGACGGTGGTCGAATGCCGGTCGTTCCAGCGATATTCATCCTGAAGGCGGGCCCCTTCCTGAATCCATTCGGTGTAGAACGAACTATGCTTTAAACCCTGGGCATGATCCTGGGCATTGACCCAGTCGAGATAGGCCCGGTCGCGGTCTTCCTTGCTGCGATAGACCCCGGCCGACACCCGGCCGACCGACAGATTCTGGAAGTAATTGAGCCGGTAGGACCAGGCCTCCTTGTCCCAGGTGGGATTCTGCCACGGGTCGAAGCCGGCACCATCGACCCGTGGGTAATCATTATCATAATCATCGACAAAGTTGTTGACCGGCACTTCGCGGTCGATATTGGAACGGGAAGCGGACAGGCTGAGATAGCCGTCATGAGGCAGGACGAAACCCAGGTTGCCGGTGCAGGTTTCGATATCGGTTTCACTGTGGCGCAGAAAACCGTCGGTCGAGGTTTTCTGCAGGCTGATGCCGTAGGTGACGAAATCGACGGCGCCGTCCAGGCTTAAGAGGTAATCCTGTTTCTCGTAGGAGCCGTAGCCGGCGCTGAGCTTGAAGTCGGGTTTGAAGGTATCGCGCCGGGCCGGAGCCTTGGTCACAAGGTTGACGCTGCCGCCGATGGCCTTGCTGTCGTAAAGGGCGGAATGGGGACCGGCGGTAATCTCGATGCGATCGATGGGCAGGGTCGACAACAGGCTGTAATCGACGATGTGCTTGCCTTTGCGGCCGCCGGTTTTCTGAATGGTGAGGCCATCGATGGCGGCCACGAAGCGACCGCTGGAAAAGCCGCGCATGGTCATGGTATCGCTGTCGGGCATCAGATCGGTTTGGCCCCGGAAATCGAAAATCGCCTGACTCTTGAGCAGATCCTCGAAATTGCTCGAGCCGCCGACGACATCGAAATCTTCAATCTTGATGATGGTCCGGGAGGGGCTCTGCTCCAGCCCCAGCGTCAGACTCTCGGCGGTAACCAGCATGTCTTGCAGATGCTGGGCGCTGGTCGCCGAGGTTGGCGAGGGAATGGCTTTCTGTGATTCCGTGGCCTTGACAACCGGCGGCAACCAAGTCAAAAATGCCGTGATGGCCAAGATGATGAGTTCTGTTTTTCTGTAAAGCCTGCGCTGGTCTTTCATGTTGCTTTACACCTTGCACCTTTCTCGTTTCATGAATGGCGTTATAAGCCCTGAACCGGATGGTGTTTTGATTTGACACCCAGGGTGCTTCGGTGTAAGAATATAAACCGAAGTTCCGGTTTTCGGGACTTCTCCAACAAAGCAGCCGTTGTCTCTTGGCGGGGATACGGCTGCTTTACTTCTTTAAAAATGGCTTTCTAATAGTTTGGCTTTCTAAATCATTTTCAAACTGATCGGACACCTCCTTTTCCGGCAAGCAACCACCTCTAATTGTCCATAAAAAAAGCCACGAAAACCGGGGACTATTCTCCCCAAGCCTTCGTGGCCTGATCTCGCTTCCTGCTATGTCGTAAAAAAAACAACCTGTCGCGGCACCTTCATAGAGCCGATTATTGGAGCTCTTTAATCACCGGGCCGCGAAAAGTCAAGTACTTTTCATCAGAACGGAAATTTCATGCCGACCGACCGGCCTGCGCCGCCGTTATCGGCGAGCGATCCGGTGGTCGGCCCCTGCAGACACTTATCCTTGAGCAGGTAGGTCTTGTCGACCACCTGAGCCAAAAAGTCCGGTTCATGCGAGACGACGAGATAGCTGATCTCCATCTCCCGCAGGATGCGGACCAGGCGGCACTTGGTGGCGTCATCCAGGCCGGCGCTCGGTTCGTCGAGCAGCAGGACCTTGGGTTCCATCGCCAGCACCGCAGCCAGGGCCACCAGACGTTTTTCGCCGCCGGAAAGTCGGGTCGTGATTCGGGTTTCGAACCCTTCGAGTCCGAGCCGGGCCAGGGTTTGCCGGGCCATGGCCACGGCCTCATCACGGCTCTTACCCAGGTTTAGGGGGCCGAAAACCACATCCTCCAGCACCGTCGGGCTGAAAAGCTGGTCGTCGGCATCCTGGAAGAGTAAACCGACCTGGCGGCGCACGGCGACGAAATCCTTCTCCTCGATGGCCGGTCGACCAAAGATCTCGATCTCTCCGGTATGCGCTTTGAGCAGGCCGACGATCAGGTGGAACAGGGTGGTTTTGCCGCCGCCGTTGGGAGCAATCAGGCCGATTCGCTCACCTTGACAAACGGACAATTCCAGGTCGCGCAGGACGGGTTGAGATTCAGGATAGGCGAAACCGAGGTTTCGCAAAACGATAATCGGTTTTTTATTCATAACGGAATGATCTTTCCCCACTCCAGCAAGGCCAACCCTGAAATCAGTAAGCTCATGGTTATGGCGAAACGCCGATGGCGCGGGTGGGCTGGGTAGTCAACCAGACAATAAAAACGCCCGGCAAAGCCACGGCAACGCATGGCCTGTTCCACTCGTTCGGACCGGGCCGCGGCCCGCACGAAAAGCATGGCCACCAGGTAGGCGATGGTTTGATAAGTGTGCAGATTGGTGCGGGGTTGGAAGCCCCGCACCCGGATGGCCCGCAGCAAGCGCCGATATTCCTGTTCAATAACGAAAATATAGCGGTAAGTGAACAGTAAAAGATGCACTAATTTATCCGGCAAAAGCAGACTTTTCAGGGCATGGCCGAGAACTGAAAAATTCATGGTTGCGACCAGGGCGATAAAAAAAGCCGGAATGGCCAGAGACCTGAGAGAAATCTGCAAAGCGAGAGTGACTCCCGGCTGGCTGATGGCCAGCGAACCCAGTTGATAATAGTCGGCCCCTGGAACGGTGAGGGGCAAGATTATCCATAAAAAAGCCAGGAGTTTCGTTATCACCCACAAGCGGCGCAGAACCGGTAAAGGGTCGAGGCGGGCTGCGAACAGCAGAGCGCCGGCGATAACCAGGCCTCCGGCCAAGGTTGAAAAATGGTGGGAAACGGCCACCACCAGCGAAAAACCGACGGCTGCGACCAACCGGAAACGCGGATCGATTCGATGGAGCGGCGAGTCGCCTTGAGCAAAAGGTTCTTCGATCATCGGGTAGCTTCCAGGTCGGCCAACATTTCCGGTCGGACCTGTTTGATGAATCTTATGCAGAACACGGTGATCAGACCCTCGATAATCATTACCGGCAAATGTGCCAGCATTACCAGTTTGGCGACTCCCAGGAAAGACTCACCGGTGAGAAACAGGGACAGGGATACCATGATGGCTGTAAATAACACCGCGCTGAAACCGCACAGGAATGCCGCCGGCACGGAAACTATCGCCTTGGAGCTGCCGATTCCGGGCCGAAACAGAAAAGCGCAAAGTACGGCCGGCAAGGCAATGTTCATAGTGTTGACTCCCAGTGAGGTCAGGCCGCCGAACTGAAAGAGCACGGCTTGTAAAAACAAGGCCGTCAGGATCGTCGGGAATGCCATCCAGCCCAGAAATAAGCCCAGGATACCATTGAGAATGAGATGCACGCTGGATGGACCGATGGGAACATGAATAAATGAAGCGATGAAAAACGCCGAGGTCAGAATCGACACCTGGGGCATCTGCCTGTAATCGAGTTTTTTCAGGCCGAGTGCGGTGCCGCCCGAGGTCAGGATCAGGCCGGTACAGAGCACCGGCGCCGAAATGACACCTTCCATGATATGCATATTTTCTCTCCGTCGAGTATGGTTGTCATGCGTTATTTTCGAATTCCGGCCGAACTTGGCGCCTTTGGGAACATGACCGCCGTCTGGTCAAGGCCGCCACAACAAAAAAGGTCACGAAGGCCTGCGCTCAACGCGAGCAGCGGTCTTCGTGACCTTTTTGTATTCATCCGCCCGTCAAACCGGCGGAAAATGATGGCTTTGCGAAGCGCTGAATCCGTCTCCGTTGCCGAATCCGGAAACGGAGAGTAGAAACGGTGGCGGCTTCAGCCGCCGTTAGTGTCCCCGACTCTAACTTATGACCTTTCCAAAGTCAAGTTTATTTTTGGGGTCGATGGCCAAGCGATCTGAATTCTGATTTGCGTGTTCCAATCGCTTGGCTGTATGCCGACACGAAGGGGGAACTCGCTGCAGATCACGCAAGGTCGTAGCTGATCCGTATTCTTTATCGTCGTGAAGGCTTACTCTTGTTCATCATTTCCGCATCGTCCGGCGGAGTGAATTTCACAACCGGGCCTTTTCGGCCCGGTTGTGTTTTATAAAGGTTTGCTGCGAAAAAAGACTTCCAGCCAGGGCAGATTGATTCGGGGGGAGTCAAGTTGCACCCAGGAACCGAGGACAAGTTCTCCGGCGCCGCTCAGTTCGGTTTCGAGCGCCAACTCCGGAATCAGAAGTTGAACTTTTCGATTCCAGCGCGCCACCACGATGCCTTTTCCCCGCCAGTCGGGGTTTTGTTGCAGATAGAGCAGGGTCCAGTGACGATTGGCCAGCCGTTCCGCCTGCCGAACGCGGGTGCTGGGCAAACTGACCGCCATGATCCGTTCCCCGAGTTCTTTTGCCGATAATGGCGGGCGGCCGGCCAAGTGAAGACGCAGTTGCTGATGAGCCACCAAATCGAGATAACGCCGTAAGGGACTGGTCACTCTGACATAGGCGTTGAGACCGAGTCCCGCATGCGGCAGGGGAGATGTCGCCGGGCGACCGGGCTTCATTTTCCGTCGGAGATTGTACATGGCGACAAGCTCCGGCAGGGAATTTGTCGCGCCGGTCGGGTCTTCCATGGGTTTCGGTTGGCCGGCGTAAGGCATCGCCAGCGCGTGTCGCTCCGCATAACGGGCGGTCGCGGCTCCCGCCATCAACATGGCTTCGCTGACCAGGACCCGGCTGGCGAGACTGGGCAGCGGCGTGATTTTGACCTTGCCGTTTTCAGCTTTGATACGGCATTCCGGCAGATCGATTTCGATGGCGCCAGCCGCAAGCCGCAGCTGCCGGTGGGCTGCGGTCAGAAGCTCGATTCTTTGTAAAATAGGATTGCAAAGCAGTTGTTTTTCCGCCTCGGCATAGTTCAATCTGGTTACCCGAATACGGCTGGGAATGATTTCCAGATCGGTTACGATCCCGTTATCATCCACTTCGAGCGCAAAAGAAAGAGCCGAAGATGTGGTTTCCAGTCCGATGCCGAATCTGCGGTTAAATTCCGGCGGCAGCATGGGGTGGATCATTTCCGGAAGATAGAGCGTCGCGGCCCGGTTTCTGGCATAGAAGTCAAGTGCGCTGTCGCTCTCAACGCCGGCGGCGATATCGGCGACGTGAACCCAGAGCCGGCGGCCGTCGAAACTGATGGCGTCATCAGGGTCGTTGCTGCCCTCATCGTCGATGGCGAAAGCTGCAAGCTCGCTCAGATCAAGACGCTCCGCGGTGGTCTCGGGGAGGATTTCGATCCTTTCCCGTGGTTCTGGGGCGGTGTCGGAGGTGAGCACGCCAAGTCGTTGCGGATAGGGATTGAAGTGCCGGGGCCAGAATTTCAGTTCAAGCAGGGTGGCGTGAGCGTGTTCCTGGGTTTGCTGCCGACCCAGGTGCTGCAGGAGTCGGCTTTCCGAGCCTTGGCCGAGAGCCAGGTTTTCGATCTCGAGCATGAATTCCCGGTCGTCTTCCAGGATTGAGCCCTTTTCCACCCTTTCGATGAAGGCCTGCCATTTTTCTCGGCGGGCCTTTTTAACTTCTCTTTTTTCCCGTTCCAGGGCGTAATCTTCATCATTCCTGGCCTGAATCAGGTGGGGAGAGCCGTAAAAGTGAAGACCTTCGGTCACGACCAGCCAGGCGCTCCAGATGCTGGACGGAGTAGTTTGATTAAACAGCAACTCGGCCAGTTCCGGCAGGGTCGTTTCCTCTCCGCTCAGCAAGGCGCGGATCTCGTTGAGAAGCTCGGGTTCGGGAGATAAAATCTGCAGGTTCTCGACCGGTCCGGGGTGCAGGCAGCTGACATCCTTGTCGCGGACCTTTTTATTTTGTAACGGAAGGCTGGAGATGATTTCTATCTCAAGTTTGTCTCCCGTGCGAATCAGTTTCGCCGGCTGACTTTTGTAAAGCAGCAGGGCTCCGTTTTTAAGTTCAGGGAGAGATTTTGCTGAAGTCATGAAACCTTCTGGAGAAAATATAGTTCTCTGACGACTTGATCCTGGTCCCCGAGATTGAATTCAAGGAGACGACGCAGATGGGTCATGCTTTCCGCGTTATAACCGGTGAATTTAAAACCATAGCGATTTTGTTCAAGATGGACCAGCCTGGCATTGAAGACCAGAGAAATGTCTGAAGATGGAAGAAAGACCCTGATGCTGACGTCGTCTTCAAGGTTTATCGGCAAGCGAGCGGATGAACTGATCAGGGCGCCTTTCAGGGAGATATCGAGAAGCTCGCCGCCGTAGGAGTGGGGGCCGATTTCGAGTTTGGTGTGAGCCTTGAACTTAATGCGGCTGAAATTACGGTTTTCTTCCATCCTTTTTCTCCTTGTCAAAAATGGTGGTTCGGGTCCGGCGGTCTGGCTTGAGATGATAATGGGTTGATTATTCTGGCAAACCACATAAAGCGGACAAGGCCTGGCTGCGGCAGGGTTTTTCAGAACGAAACCGGTCAGTCTCAGCCTAGCTTGTACTGTCACAACTGTCAACCGGAAAAAACAAGTGGTTCAGCTCGGGCTTGGTGATGGTTTTTAAGTGACAGGTTTTTTACCACCGGTCGGGAGACTTTTGCCGGGCAACTGTGATTTATGGAAGTTGGGGGGACGAGGCCCAGATTCAGGATGTGATTCGGGTTTCGGGTTGACTTCGATCTGGAAATCTGTAATTTATGCCCCGGTAGCTGATGAAGTTTTGTCCTGTGAGGTGAAGCCTTCGGTAAACAGTAGTGTTGAGCTTCCGGAGTCCTTTACAGAGAAGGTGAAAAAATATCCGGCCTGATGGGGCCGGCGGTTTACAATTGTAAGGAATTATTATGTGTGAAAAGGCTGAAATTTACGATGCCCATGTGCACTATCTCTGGCGTCATTCACGGCTTGAAAACCGCGACGGCTGTTTGTCTTTACGGGAAAAAGGTTTGAAAGGGCTCGGCTTGATTGTGATGGGACATCATCCCTCGGATCCGGAGAAGTGTCTGGCTTTCATTCCTCATTCATATCACGATAAAATTGGTCGTCATCTGTTTTTCGGCAGCGAAGGCATGGCTCTGCCGTCACCCGAAGAGTTCCCCGGTCTTGAGGTTTTTCCGTACCTCGACAGCCGTTATCTGACGGAAGAGGAATCCGATCTGTCCAGTTTCGCCGCAGCCGGTTTTCGCGGGCTGAAACTGCTTTATGTACCCGAGGAAGATAAAGTTTATGGAATGACCGGCTGGCCGGGACTGTTCGGCAAAAGCCGCCGGGATTTTGAGCGTCTGACCATTGGCCTGATCGAACAGGCCCGGGCTTTGGCCTGGCCTGTGATCTTTCATGTCGATCTGCGTCAGGAAGAAGGTTTTGTCGAAAATATTCTGGCGGATTCCGGTGACCAGATATTTATCTTTCCTCATTTCGGTTTTTCCCGCAAAATCATGGCCCGACTTCTGATTCACTATCCCGGTTGTTTTACTGATTTCTCCTCATTATTGCCGTTTATGAAAGCAAGTCCGCAGGCGTATCGTGATTTTATTTTAACCTATCAGGATCAGGTCTTGTTTGGTTCGGATGCGACCAGCGACTGGCCGGAGCTGATCTGTGATTATATTGATACTGTCGCGAACTTGATTGGCGATGCCGCGGTTTTACAAAAAATCTTCCGGGATAATTATCTTAAGTCACATCGTCTTTCCTGATCCCCGGGCTGTGAGGCGTGGAAGGCTTAATCGGGCTTTTTGCGAAAAAGAGATACCGTCAGAAAAAACCTCTGATCAGATACGCGGTATAGGCAAGGTAAGCGGTCAGCAGGGACGCGCCGGCGAAGCGGTTGATGCGGTTGCCGCGGCGGGATTGGCGAAAGCGATAGCTCAGAATAAGCAGGGAAACGGTCAGCCCGGCTATGAATGGAATATCGCGATAGAGGACTTCGGGCGCGACGCGCAGGGGCTGAATGGCTCCGGCAATGCCGACCACGGCCAGGGTGTTAAAAAGGTTGGAGCCCAGGATATTGCCCAGAGCGAGATCATGCTCGCCTTTACGGGTGGCGATCATTGAAGAGGCCAGCTCGGGCAGCGAGGTGCCCACCGCGACGATGGTCAGGCCGATGACCAAATCACTGACGCCAAAGGCCTGGGCGATGGCAACCGCGCCCCAGACCAGAAGACGGGAGCTGACAATCAGTAGGACCAGGCCGACAAGCAACCGGGAGACGCTTTGTTCCAGCGGTACCGCTTTGTTCTCCAGCGTTTTAATTATCTCATGGCTCAGGGGGTCGGTTTTACTTTTCAGGCCCTGATGGATGGTCCAGACCATCAGCGCGCCAAAGACGCCGAGTAAGACCAGGGCTTCGCCACGGGTGAGCTGGTCATCCCCGAATTGCCAGGCCGCCAGGGCGGTGACGGCGAGCAGCAGCGGGATTTCCCGGCGCAGCACCTGGGAATGAATGGTAATGGGGTTGATCAGGGCCGTAAGCCCGAGAATCAGCGCGATATTGCTGATATTCGAACCGTAAGCGTTACCCACGGCCAGCCCGGGGTTTCCCTGAAAAGCCGCCAAGGCGGAAACCACCATCTCCGGTGCGGAAGTGCCGAAACCGATGATCACCATGCCGATCAAAAGCGGCGGCATGCCGAAATGGCGCGCGGTCGCGGCCGAGCCCTCGATGAAATGGTCGGCGCTCCAGACCAAGAGCCCCAGCCCCAGAACCACCGCGAGAAAAGCGGCTAGCATAGCTTTCCTGTTCTCTGTGAAAATTAAATTTCTATCCAAACTCGTCAAAAGTCCAGATTTTACTTCAACGCGTCCTCCGCCTCGGCAAAACCCAGGTCAAAACATTGATCGTCGTCACCGAAAACGAAGTAAAGACGGTCGTTTTGTACGATCAGACCAAATCTCACCTCATCCGCTTCGACCAGATCATCCAGAAAATCTTCAAAATCAATGGACGGGTGCATAAATTTTCCGGGATCAGCCTTGAAACGATAGATCTGCGTCAGATTCTGTCCTCGGCTTTTACTGATGAAATTGCCATGTTCCTTCAGGGCCCGGCGGAGGTTTTTCGACCAGCCCCGGTCATGAAAGGCGCAAAACTGCAGACTGTATTCAAACCCTTCGTTAAGTTTGCGGCGCCAGTCGGCGACCACCTCGCCAACCGCAACTTTTTCGCTGATCACCTTGGCGCCATTGCGCATGGCGTTGATCACTGAAGCCTTTCGGTTCTCGCCGTTGCCGTAGACATCGCGACTGAAAGAAATAACATCGTGTGAAAGAATATTATAGAAACGCAGGGTCAGACCAACTCTGGTTTTGTAGTAGCGGCCCTGGTCGAGCTCCTGCAGGTCTTCCGGATTGATGTCGAGAGTTCCGTATAAAAGATAATTAACCTCGCTGGATTGTGAGACGAAGCTGGTCAGAATCGCATTGCTGCTGTCGCCGTTCTCCAGGCGTCGAAGCATGGCGGCCGGGGCCGGAGCGATGCGAAATCCGCCTTGGGAAAAGTATTCCTCGAGATGATTGTTGATACGGTCAATAAAGGCCTGACGATTTTCTTGCAGCAGCGGCGGAATGGTGCGAAAGGTAATGCCGATATTGATCTGAGGGCGATCCATGGCGAGGAGGGTGGTTTCCCGTTTCCTGTTGATCAGAGCCTGCAGGCCGGTTTTGTCGACCGTGCAGAAAAAAACCGGTTGTACGAAACCGTCCTGCTGTTTATTCTGATTGAGAACCCGATTGATGGTTACCAGTTTTTCAGCCTCGGCATGAGCCTGTTCTTTTATCTCGGTGGCGATTTCCCGGTTTCCCATCAGGTTTAAGGCCCGGTCCACGGCGAGCCGCCGAGCCTGGTTTTCAGCTGTCTTGAGGTCGGCGGCCCGGACCACCAGGGCATCAACCTTGAGGAGTTCTCCGGCTTTGGCCGGTACGGGCAGGGAGCATAGTGAAAACAGTATAAACGGTATAAGAATCCAGGACTGCAAAAATTTCATCGCTTCCTCTCTGTTGCTTGAAAATGGTTTCCAGAGTTTCGCTCTGATGCGGCGGCCTCAGGGCTAAGTCAGTTTTAATCCTTTACGCTGGACCTGTAAAGTGATGCTTGCAGGTTGAGGGGCGGGCAGGGCTTCAGGGGCCGGCCAGCAGCGCCGGCGAAAATTGCGTGATGGCATTGATGACGCTGTTGAAATAGTAGAGATCGGAAGGTTTTCGGGTTGTGGTCAGAAGCTGCCGGTAGGTATTGCTCAGGGAATGAACCTGGGGCGCCTCAAGCCCTTTTGTGAACAAAGCAAAATCAAGCAGGCTGGTGTAGCTGCGGACAAAGGTTTCCTGTTCCGCCTGGTGGTTTTCTTCCTCCACCAGGCAGCGCAAGCTGAGCTTTACAAGATTTTTGGGGGCCGGAACTTTGAGGCAGAGTCGGGTTTGTCCTGAATCCCCATAACCGCCCAGACACTCTTCACTGAAAACGACATCACCTTCCTTGTTCGCGGTAACCAGGGTATGGACGCTCTCGGTCGCCTGGCCACTGAAACCTGGGAGAAACACTACCGGTCTATGGTTGGCCAGGGTCGCGTTAAAGTAATAACGGATAAAGGTTTTAAGCTGATTGGCGGTTTCTTCATTGAGAGTCGTGCCCTGAACGCGAACGCAGCCGGGGCAGAGGGGCGCGACGCCAAAGGTTTCATCGAGCTGCCCGCTGAGCCGGCGCAAAATGTCGCGCTGTTCCCCGGGGAGCCCGAAAAATTCCTGCCAGTCGGACAGCATTTTCCGGGTGAAAAGGTTTTTTCGATCCTCAAGTCTGTGGGCCAATTCGGTCAGGGCCAGGTCCAGCATAGCCGAAGTCTTTGTCGGCTGGCGCTCCTGCTGAATGACAAAGAAAGGACGAGAAGAGAGCAGGTTGCGGCTTTGCAGATGAAAAAGATTCAGGGAGCCGAAAAGATAGCCGACATAGGTTTTGACCGGCTGTCCGTGAACCAGGCTTTCATCCGGGGCGAAAGCGAGCACCTGTTCCAGCGCGAGAAACAGACCATAAGTGGTGTCCAGGTTTTCCAGCTGCTGCAAAGCCCCCGTTGGTTCGTCCTGAGTCATGCCGAGATAGCCAAGATAGGTCATCTCATCCCATTGCAGGCTTTTGAGCAGGCCGATGATGACCCCGTTATCCGGATCCTCATAACGTTTAAGGTGAGCCTGGTAAATCTTGCCGAGCTGGTGATTAAGCTCCGGTTGGTTGCTTTCCGTGGAAACAAAAAAACCGCACCAGCAGAAATTGGCCACCGCGGCCCGGGCCGGGAGCGGATTTTGCCAGAGCAGAGACAGGGCTAGGGCGAAGACCGCCGCAAGACGACAAAAATTGGGACGTAATTGCATAGAATCTGGTGGCGGCGTTCTCAATAGCTCAGGACGATTCCGGTTTTCTGGTCAAATAATCGTTCGGCTTCCTTGATCCTTTCGATATCGCCTTGCATTTGCGAGCTGTCGCCGGCCAGGGACCGGCGCTCCTGACGGGTGGCGGCGGCTTCGCAGGCGGCGGCGCTGGAGGCTCCGGCCAGCGTATCCCTGGCCTGATAGGCCGCGCTCGGAGCGCAGGCGGAAAACATGGCTGATAAAAAAAACAGGGCTGGCCAGCAGAGAAAAAGCCTGCGCATGAAACAATCCTTTGTTTTTTTAAAAGACCGGTTTGCCAAAAGCCTTATCGGCTTTGCTTTTGGCTTCGTCATGGAGTCTTGCATACATCCGGCCGGCCATCTTTTGGTTCTGTTTTTCGATCTGCACCATTTCCAGCTGCAGATTTTTAATTTTCAGCTGTTCCTTTCGAGCCGCCTGATTAATGGCGTCCATCTGCTCTTCCCAGGAACGATTGAGTTTTTTCCTCAGGCTGCGAAGCGTGATTCCGGAAGCCGTGATCTCTTCCTGAGCCTGAGCGCCGGCTTCTTTGATCGTGGCGGCCCGGCCGGCGAACTGGAGTCTGGTTGTATTAAAGGTGTTCAAGGTGTCGGTCAGTTTGGCGATGCGTTTGAGCAGGTTGCCGACCTGGCCGGCAACCTGAAGGTTCTCGATGAAACTGCGGTGACTGTCGTCCCGCAGGAGAGCGCTTAATTTGGCGCTGTGCAAAGCCATGATGCCGACATGCTTGGTGGCTTCGGCTGCGACCAAGGCGCCTTGCTCGTTAAATTTATTGATGGCGTTGCTCATTTCCTGCTCAGCGTGGCCGAATTCGGCGGAAATTTTGCTGAAGGTCTTTTCCGCTTCATCAAAGTTCAGATAAAGATCGCCGATGCGCTGAACATAAGCGTCAAGCAGTTCGGTCAGCGCTTGATTCTGACTCTCGATCTGAGCGGTGAAGCCGCAGGCGATCAGCGGATTGTGACTGATTATTTCACTGACTGAACGGCGCAGGTTATGATTGGTTTTATTGTTGAGAACTATGGTTTCGGCAGTTTCGGAAAGACCCGCCTGGGCCTTTATTTCCACCTGATTGAGCAGCCGGATCTGGGAGATTCTCTTCTCCTGGGTGCGGCGGTTGAATTCAATGGCGCTGCAGCCGTTTTGACGGTTGAGATCAAGCAGATCCCGCCGCAGTTCATAATAGGCCTTGCCGAGATTGAACCAGATCCCTCCCTGCATGGCCTGATAAGTGCGAAGCCGAGTGAAAACCTTATTGATTTCAGCCTGCATGGCTTCGGTTTTGGCGGCAATCTGTTCCCCTAATTTAATCTGGTCCAGGGCTGCGGCGATCAGATCTTCGCCGCTGGTGACGATAACTACGTCGCTGCTGGTGAAGGAGTCGGGGCCGCCGGCCTTGGAACCTCCGCCCAGAATTAGGCCGCCACCGATTTTACCAACCGTGCCGAGAACGTCCAGCATACCGGCTTGGGCTGAAGGAAGCCAGGTCAGACTGCAGAAAGCAAGACCAGACAACAGCTGTCTGCCGAGGCGACAAAACAGCTTTTCTCTCCTTGGGTTTTCTCTTGAACCTGCGCTCATTTGAACCCGGAATCGAAGAAAATCTCAAGCAGATTTTCGTTGGTGGCCTGGGCGCGGATAGGAATGATCCGTTTGATCGGCAGATGCCGCTTCAGGCGAAGGATCAGTTTGTCAAGCGGGCCGTCATAAGTCAGAATGTAGCAGAGACAGGTTTGCCTGCCACCGCAGTTCTTCCAGGAACGCCTGAGGTTGGAAACCCCTGGCGCTTCAGCCAGAAGGGGGTAAATGCGATCCTGGTAGACCTCAGTGAATTCGTAAAAACAGACGGTCACGGGGCGGGCTCTGGTGTCGTGGCGGTGCGGTCCGCCGCCGGCGCAGGCCTGAAGAAAAAACAGCCCGAAAAGGCAGCTGAAACCGAAAACTTTGCGGAACAAAATCATTTCACACTCCCATAGATGGGGTCGCCTCTGAAGACGAAGTCGAAAAAAAGACAGGCAGAGGGCCCGTGTTCTGTCAAAACAGCAAAAGCCGCTGGTGGCATGCATGAAGAATGACACCAGCGGCGGTAATTCAGTTGCCGTTTTTTTCTTTACGACGGAGACCCACTCCGCAACCCGAATACGGTTTTTGTGCCCCGCACCTGACGGTGCGTCCGAGGGACGCAAATAAATACTCTTATCCGTTATCCGCCTTTTTTTTAAGCGAAAATAAACGGTAAGGTGTAGTTTTATTCAAATCCAGGGCGATTACGTTCGCGGGCTTTGTACGGATCATGGCGGCCGGAAAATTCACGATCCCGCATTCTTTCCCGGTCGAAAATAAACTGAATCATGCGGCTGGTGGCGCTGCCGGTCCTGATTCCCATCAAAAGATTGACTTCGTCCGCGCCGTAGCGGTAAGGGACACCATTCAATACCAACTCGCCGCCTGCATCCAGAACCTGGTTGATCATGGTCATGATATTGGCTTGCAGGCGAAAAGGATCGGTGCCTTCATGCGTGACCCGCCAGGTCGACCAGCTGGCCTTGGCGTTGTTGGGAACGACATTGGCGCCGTAGCGTTTGGCTTCGATGACCCCGGAAACCGTGTTGAGAATTTTGCCCATGACCTCGGCCGCTTCATATTCGGTGGCTCCGTCGAGACGAACCTCAAGGATGTTTTCATACTTTTCCAGGTTGCGCGCCAAAGCTCCGCCTTCGCCGGAAGATGCGGAACCGACCACAGCCCCACCGCCGCCGATCGCCCTGCCGGTACCGGCCCCGCCGCTCCAACCAGTCAACTTGCGACCCACGACATCGCCAACTTCTTTTTCGCACTCAGCAATTGCGTCGTCACAATCCCTGGCGGTTTCAACCCAGGATTTGGAAACCCCGATGCCCAGATCGTGTCCGGCGCTGTCATAGCCTTCGCCGTCAAGGCGGGCTTTCGCCTGGCAAAAACCATCCTGGGTCTGACGGACCTTGACGCGAAGCCAGACGACATAGGCGGCGTCGACTCCGTAACGTTTGCAGACCTCCATGCAGGCCATCGGCGAATCCTCACGAGCTCTTTCCATGACCCGGTTGAATTCACTTTCGCCGGCATCTTGGGCAAAGGGGTTGACAACTTCAAAGTCATGACGGACAAGCTGGTTATTGATGAAGCGCATCATGCGACGAAAGTGGAGCGTGGCGTCACCGCCCCCCTTGGCGTCGGCTCCTTCTTCGACATAAAAAGGCAGAACGACTATCCGTTGCTGGGCCGCGGCCGAAGCGGCAAGTCCACCCAACAGCAGACAGAGAATGCCGACCAGAAGAAACGATTTTTTAAGAAATCCTCTTTGACTCATTTTCCCCTCCTTAGTAGAAATTTTGATTTGTCCCTTTGTTTACCGATCACACGAGTTTGTTCATGTAACGTTATCAATTGAAGCCGCCGTCGAAATGAACCTCCAGCCGTCCGGGGCCATAGCTGCGTAAATTGAAACCAATACTTCTCGAGGTGCGCAGATATTGGGTCAGCCAGGCCGCCAGGTCTTCCGCGGAACCATTATACCAGATTTCGTAACAGAGACAATCCCGGTTTCGTTCGCAGAGCTCGTCCGCCCGCCGCAGCCAGGTGACCCCGGGCGCCTGATTGAGGACCGGATAGATTCTGGCGGCCAGGGTTTCGGTGAAGTCATAAAAACAGAGATTCAGGTCCTGGCTGGGGCCGTTCCAGGGCTTGCGCACCAAAGGGCTTTTGTCGGGAAGCGGCTGGACTAATCTTCGTTCTCCAGCTTTGGCCGGTCGGTGATCGTTGTAACGATAGCGTAAATTCTCGCCGCTGAAATAGGCCTTGGCCGTGAACCCGGAAACGTAAGTTCCGCCGGCATCTTCGACCACCAGCGCCCCGCTTCGATCCTCAAGAGGATTGGTGCGCCACAGGGCCCTTAAGGCGAGGCTGAAGACTCCGTTTTTGGTGGCCTGGCTGAGATCGGCCAGCAGGAGCACGGTGCCGACTTCAAATTGGGGTAACTCGATCGCTTTGAAAAGATGGGCATGCCATTGGTAAAAATCAATCTGTTGCAGGGCCGCGCCAAAATCCTCGCGGCTGAGTACGCAGGTAAAGCCCCTGCGGCTGATCAGGGCCTGCTGCAAAGCTTCCTGAATTTCGCGGTTGAGACCGGTGGCCAGATGGGAGGACGAACCGGTGTGCAGCAAGACCTTGATTTCCCGATCGGAGACGGTCTGGCCGGCGACCTGAAGACCATTGGCGTAACTCTCGGAAAGCTCGGAGGTCAGACTGTAAGCCAGCCTGTCCAGGGAACTGAAGGGGCGTTCTTCGAGTCCTTCAGGGAAGGGATTGCGGTTGGCGGCTTCATAGTAGAGTTGCCGGGCGAGACTTTCCCGGCCGAAGCCCAGAGGGCCGCTGGCGACAACCCCGCTCAGGTTGCGTCCCTCGGCGTTGCGGGCCGTGATGGTGGCATTGACTCGATCCAATACGGTGTCGGCCGTAATCTCGACTTGGTAAATGATCGCTGTCGTCAAACGCCGGCGTTGTTCCGGAGCCAGATTCTGAAAACTCAAGGCATGACCGGCGCGGAGTTCGAACCAGTTCTGGCGGGTCAATTGAAAAATATCATGCGATTCCCGCAAGCGCGTCTGCAAACGTTCACATAAGATTTCTTCAAGTCGACTGAAATATTCACCCTGAATGGCGGAACCAGGGACAATCGCGGCCGGCGTTGGTTCCGCCCGGCTGAAGCTCTGATCCGCAACGAGGTCGGCCAGCAGATTTTCGATTCTTTCATCAAGCAGGCGTTCGGCCTTGCTGGGAGCGTAATCGACCGGGTATAGACCGGCGCAGGCGCTGAGGGAAAAAATCAGGGTTACGAGCAGGAGCAGACGCGAAAAGTTCATGGTCAACCTCTTTAATGGTGATGATGAGCAGTTGTCCCTAGAAAATTTTTATTCGAAGCCGGGTTGGCTATAATCCCGCCATGGGCGAGTGACTCGCCGGTGCCCGTGGCATCGAACCCGATCCGTATCGGCGGCAAACACCAGCGATTCGACAAAACGCAACCGCCGGCTGCTTGCCTGCCAGGGTTTGATTGCCTGTAAGCTTTCGCTTTCTCCGGCGGTCAAGGTCAGTTCGGAACCGTTGACCGGATAGACGACCGGTTTTTCGGCGCTGATTTCTTTCAGGCGCTGATAGATACTGCTCTCCAGGGCGAACGCGGTGGTGCCGGTATAAGTGATTTGCCACTCGACCAGGCTGGCTCTCGGGTTGTTCGGATCAAGGTTGAGACGGCAACGTCTGGCCTCAAGCACGCCCGGGCAATGGCTGATAATATCGTGAAAAATCTCGGCCAGCTCATAGGAACCGACCCCGACAAGTTCCAAGCTCAGAAAATTATCCCGAAGTTCAGGCGCCCGCCCCCAAAAACCTTTTTCCGGGGCTGTCCGGGTGACGGCCGCTGCCGCCCCGGAGCTGATAAACATTGGCAAAAAAAGCAGACTCGCGATGATAATGCTGTGCAGTATAGCGGATTTGTACGGGTAGGGCAAGTTATCTCTTGATAAAGTTTTCATTTACTCCTCCGAATAAAACAATATCTTGATGTTCTGGTTGATGGCCGCCGTCCTGGTTCGAACGAGGACGATTTTTATTGTTTTGGTTTATCGAAGGAGATTTCTGTTTTTCCAAAAAAAATGTAACTTCGGCCCCACCAGGGTACCAGCAACAACGTCATCTGTGCCGATTTCCAGCGCACATCCGAAGGTCCGGTCAAGCGGCAGGAGCAGCTTGGCGGCATCGTCGCCTGGTACGAGCGGGAAGCGGCGTAAACCACACTTCCTCTATGTAACATTCGCACCCGTTTTCCGCAAAGCGGGATTGTTCCCGGCGAAGATTTCGGACACCGGTTCGGT
>DSCM01000021.1 GCA_011049115.1 Pseudomonadota bacterium | reverse complement strand
TGCCGGCAGAAAGCGCGGCGGAGAATGGTTATGAAGTATTTGCAGCAGCGGCGCAGTAGCCGTAAAGGCCGGGCCTTCGGCAGCCAAGCCTTCAGTGACGACGATCCCATGACCGGGGTCGCCAATCTCTTCGACATCGGCCTGGAGTTTATCGTTGGTCTGCTGATGATCCTGTTTTCGGCCTACCGTCTGCAGGATCTTTTTGATCAGAATTCAGAGATGACGATCATGAAACAGCAGACCGACGGCAGCATGGAGATTATCATCAAAGAGGGTGCCAGAATCAAGGCCACGCGCATTACCTGGGAAGCCGCCGGCGGCCGGGGCAATCGTCTCGGCGTGGCTTATCGTCTGGAAGACGGCAGCATGCTGTACGTCCCGGATGAAGGAGACAAATAGCCAAAAAGACAGATGAAGTGGTTATTTTTTTCGGTTGTTCGGAGGAAATTAAAGTCATAGAATCAACCTATGCCGATGAACTGGTTTCGATAACGGACGGGGATGTCACGTTCTTTTAGGCGTTAAGGTAAACGGCAAATGGCGAATTCATGGTCCTGGAAATTTCAAGGTATGGTTTCCGAGCGACGTTGATCGCCCAAGCTGAGACAGAATTTTCATGGCGAGTTTGAAGATCAGTGGGTTGATATTGGCTTTACAGTGGAGCATGGAGAAATAGTTGAAAAACTATTGGGCTCGATAGGTTTGATCAAACAGGCTTGAACGCCGAACCAGGCTTTTGAGTGAAAAGGAGGAGAATCTGCTGTGCGATTTTTTCAAAAATACACGAACCCGAATGGTGGAAACAAGTTCCGGCTTAAAGTCGCCCGGCGTCTGTTGTTGCTATGTGTGATCTTGGCCATAACCGGCCGCGGCCTGGCCGTGGTTGCAAGCGCACCTGAAACCGGGGCCTTGATCACGGTTAGCGACGATAGCGGCCAGTGGCTGAAATTTACGGCGCCGCCGCAGCGGGTGGTTTGTCTGTCGCCGACGGCGACCGAAATCATTTTTGCCCTGGAGGCCGATAAGGCGCTGGTCGGTCTGACCCACCATGACGGCGGCCTGCCCGGGGCTGCGGGCCGGGCCGTCGTCGGCGGTTTTTTCTCGCCGGACGGCCGCCGGGTAGCGGACTTAAAGCCCGATCTGGTGATCGCCGCGCCGCGTCATCGAGAGATACTGGCTCGGTACTTGGCCGCTACGGTGCCGGTGCTCTATCTACGGGCGCAGACCATGGCCGACGGTTTTCGCCATATGGAACTACTGGGCGAACTTTTCCAATGTCGGCCGGTGGCGGCCGTTTTGGCGGCCGAAAACCGTGCTCAATTGCAACTGGTTGCCCGGAAAGTTGCGAAAATCCCCCTGGAAAAACGGAAAAGAGTACTGCGTTTTATGCGCTTTTCTCAAGACGGAGAACGGTTGCAGACTCCGGGATCAGATTCATTCCAGACCGAACTGATCCGCGCCGCCGGCGGTATCGCGCCTGATTTCGGCAAAACTGGGGCGGTGGTGCCGGTGAGCCTGTCGGAATTCAGAGAATTCGACCCTGAGGTGATCTACGGCTGCGGCGGTGATCGGGAGGCGGCCGACAGTTTGCTGACGCGGGCCGGCTGGCAGGAGGTGACGGCTGTACGGGAAGACCGTATGCTCTGGTTTCCCTGTGAACTGACCTGCCGGGCCGGTGCCCATATGGGCTATTTCGTCTCCTGGCTGGCGGCCCGGTTGTATACGGCTGAATTTGCCCGGGCTGAGAATGAGCTGTTGCGGCGCCGGGTGACCGCATCCCGGCCGCTTGATCTGGAGCTTGATTATGTGCGCCGGATCGAAATCGTCGAAAGCACGATTCACGATTTCGTCAACCGCAGCCTGTTGCTGGAATTTAGTGAGCCGGTAAGCGTGGTTTCGACCCTCGAAGGACAGCGCGACGGGATCAGGGTGGTCGGCAACCATTATTCCTCGGCGCCCTGCTGGCCGATTAACCACGGCCTCGGCCTGTCGGCCCTGCGGCGCGAAACTTTTCCGGTGCTGGGTCTGAACGAAGCCGACAGCTCGTTGTTGTTTACCGGCGCCGACATGAACAACCTGGCCATCAAATGGGAAAACTATAAAGATCTTAAGGTCTGTGCCCTGGTGACTGCCGGGGTTCGCGGCAATGCCTTGCGCATGGGGCGGGATACCGGTTTCTGGTACGAACCCGGCACTATCAACATGATTATCCTGGCCAACGCCGAACTCAGTTCGCGGGCCATGACCCGGGCGATTATCTCGGCTACCGAGGCCAAAAGCGCCGTTCTCCAGGATCTCGATGTCCGCAGTACGCCGCAGCCCCATTTAGCCGCTACCGGGACTGGTACCGATAATATTATCGTGGTCTCCGGCCGGGGTGAAATTAAATTAGAGGCCACCGGCGGCCACAGTAAAATGGGTGAATTAATCGCCCGCGCCGTTTACGCCGGCGTCCGCGAGGCGATCAGCAAGCAGAACGGCCTGGTCGGCGGCCGCAATATCTTTCTGCGCCTGGCGGAACGCGACCTCGCCATCTTCCACCTGGTCCGGCAGGCCCGGCCCACGGCCCCGTTGGCTGCCAGGCAGAAGTTTGCGGCCGGACTCGAGCTTCTTCTGCTCGAGCCGGCCAATGCCGGTTTGCTGGAATGCGCGCTGGCCCTGGCCGACGCTCAGGAGCGCGGTACGGTGCATGACTTAAGTGCCTTTGAGGCCGCCTGCCGGGCGACCGCCGCTCGGATTGCCGGACGGCCGCTGGCTCAGCTGATGCCGGTTTTTAGCGCTAACACCTTGTCGGAGCCCATTAGCCTGGCCCTCAACGCTTTGGCCACCGGCCTTGAAGAAAGGGGTGGGTCTGATGGGATTGATTAAACCTTTCCTGCTGACGCTATTTGTTTTTGTTCTCACCCCGGCCCTGGTTGTTGCGGCCGATCACGGCCACGGCGGCGATCTCGATCTGGGGGCTATGGTGGTGACCGCCGAACGGATCGACGAATATGTCCGCAACCATCCGCAGCAGGTCGAGCGCCTTGATGATGCCGAAATCCGGAGCCGCAACATGCTTAGTGTCGAAGAGGCCCTGGGCGTCATGCCCGGGGTCGAGGTCAAGCGCAGTGCCGGGGTCGGCTCGCGGATTTCGATCCGTGGTTCAGGTAAGTCCGGCGGGGTTCTGGTGCTGTTCAACGGCCGGCCCCTGAACAGCAACCAGTACGGCGGGGTCGATTTGTCGGCGATTCCGGTAGAAATTGTCGGCTCGATTACGGTTTTCAAGCCGCCGGTGCCGGTCTGGCTGGGTCCCGGCGGCAGTGATGGGATTATCAATATCACCACGGCGGCAGCGGATCCAGGTCGCCCGCGTGACTCGGCCCCGGCCACCCGTTTAAGATTGGCCGGCGGCAGCTACGGTCTGGCTCAGGGCAGTGTCAGCCATCGCCGGCCGCTGGCTCAGGGCAGTGTGATGCTCAGCGCCAACGGCAGCCATCGTGACGGCAAACGGCAAAATAACGACCGCGACAGCGGCGGTTGTACCCTACACTGGGATCGCGATCTGGGCGGCGGCCGGCGTCTGGAAATCGACGGGCGTGGTTATCTGGCCGAAAACGGCTCGCCCGGGCCCCTCGATAATTCGACCCCTGATGCCCGGCAGCGCTATCGTAAGACCAGTTTCGATTCCCGTTTCAGTGGTCTCTTCGGCGGGGCGGCGGATTATTCACTGAACTTATACGGGGACTGGATCAATCTTGAGGACCGCAGCCAGAGTGGCTACACCGCAAGTCTCGATGATTGCAAGTTGGGGCTGAAAGGGGAAAGCAGCTGGGAGGCTGGTGACGGAGCCTGGAGCCTGCGTTTCAGCGGTATCTGCGAGCGCGATGAAATTGACCATTCCCTTTCCGGTGAACATCATCGGGTCACGGCCGGGCTCGGCGCCCAACTCGATCGTCGATTCGGGGCCTGGGTTTTGACCGGGGGGCTGCGTTGCGATCGCAGCAGTGATTTTGACTATGGCCCCGGGCTTTCGTCCGGTTTGAGCTGGAGCATCGGCCAGGGCTGGATGGCTAAATTGAACGCCGGCTACAGCGTCAAGATCCCTTCTTTCGGCCAGTTGTTTCAACCCAGCCACGGTAGTATCGATCAGGTGCGAGGTAATCCTGACCTTGACGAAGAGCGTATCTGGTCCTGGGATGCCGCGTTCGAGTATCGCCGGGATCAGGAGCATCGCCTGCAGGTGACTCTGTTCCGGGTCGATACCGACGACGCGATTGTCTACTTTCGTGATGAGCGGCTGATTTTTCAACCCGTCAATGCCGACCGCTGTTGGCGGCACGGCCTTGAATTAACGGCCAAATGGGCTCTCGGAACCAACCTGTCGTTTGACGGCAGTGTTATCATTCAGGATTCTGAGATCAAAGACCATGGCGGCGAGCTGCCCTATACCCCAAGGGTCAAGATCGATCTGACCTTCAGCGCCCGGCCCCCGCTTGCCGGCCTGCGCTGGGAAACCACGCTCCGCTACTGTTCGCGCCAATACAGTGAGTCGGAAAATGATCCTGCTCAGCGGCTGGATGACTATCTGACGGTTGATCTCAAGTCCGTTTATCCTTTAAAGTTGCAAGGCCTGACGGCGGAATGGTTTGTCACCGTCGAGAACCTTTTCGATGCCGATTTTGAGATCCATTACGGTTACCCCGACGACGGCCTGCGGGCCCTGACCGGGTTGAATCTGACTTTTTAAAATTCGACGTTTCAGCCGCTTCCCTTTCCCGAGGAAAGTTTTTTATTTTTGGGCGAAGGGGGAGTAAGGAAGGAGATTCCAGCTATGTATATCTCCGAGGGGGCTGCCGGTACCGGCCGGAGGTGCCGTGTTCACCCTGGCCGGCACCTCCATCGGCCTGCGGAAGACGGATTGTGACCGCTGAATGCAGAGCATGGCTGATGGCGATCTTATATTGGTGTTGATTTCGACCTTGCCTTCACTGAGAATCTCCAGCGCACGTTTTTCTCCAAACTGCGCCGCTATCTGATCCCAAAGTGTGGAATTGTGGATCTCTTTCTGAACCTGGCGGGTGAACACCACGGAAGCTATGTCGGAAAAGCTTTGCTGAGACATTTTCCGCAACTGTTTAAGACGTTTTCCCTTGCCCATGTCTGCAATCTGCTTCCTGCCGCGAAACAGCATTTGTCCAACGGCCATGCTTTCCGGCTTGTGGGGAGCGGAGCGTAACACGAGTCCGCGTAAAGCATGTGGTTAAGCGTTTTCCCTTATTTGACTTGCGGCTTGTAAAACGACCCACTTTCTGATCTTTTCTTTGTGAGTTCTTCGATTCCCAGTACTGATCTAATTTTTCCTTTTACTTTTTCGATTGCGATATCCTGGTCAACCTCACTATTTTTATCGAAAATGTCTCCAAGTATTCGCTCAAAAATACGGTATGATTCATCAAATGCGTTTCTACGCCTTTCTTGTTCTTTATCAATGTTGGCAGTCGATTCAGCGTAACCACGTTTCGTTGCCATAGAACGCAAAGCCGCTTCAAATTTTTTTAATTCCAATGCGATCTCGGAAGTTATCCAAGCTTCATAGTCGAGGTGCACTTGATAAAGACGATACGAATTATCC
>DSCM01000020.1 GCA_011049115.1 Pseudomonadota bacterium | reverse complement strand
GACCGTTTACACAAAATGCTTTACAGGCCCTCTTTTATGATCAGCGTGTCACCCCTTCCTTGCACTTTTCCGTCCGCGACAACCCAGTAACAGGCTCAGGCCACCGCCAAACAACCAAATCGCCCCCGGCAGGGGTACGGCCGCAACCGGTTCCGGAATAAACGGGCTTTCGAGAAGGCCTAAAAAAGCGGCACCGGAAGCCAGATTGCAGCCTGTAAAATGCGGATTGTAGTTTTGATCGAAGATTCCCGCAAGATAACCGGAAGCCAGATATTCCTGCAGCCGCATGGCAATCAACTGGGCCGGGGTGTATTGCAGGGGGCCTTCCAGATAAAAGGCCAAACCGTAGACGGAAGTAAAGAAATTGTTGTTTATCGAGAAATTACGGGGTGCGGACCACCAGATCAGCCCCATCCGTGAAGTCGCAGCCTCAACCTGACTGTAGGCAAAAAAAACATCAGTCCCACCCTGGGTGAAATAACCCTGAACCAAGCTGCCGAAATCACCATACTCCGTTCCCGCCGTCGGGCTGGTAAACGTCAGGCTTCCATCCGTGAGCACCGCTTGAAAAGAATCATTGAAACCGGGCGCAAAGGAATTACTGTTCTTCCGGCTATCGTACAGCACCCTACCCGTGAAGTCGTAATTATAGGCCAACACCGAACCGGCACCGTAAAAAGCTCCCGCCAGCAGAACCACGGCCACCAGCCAACCGGTTTTTTTAAGTGATTTAAACATAACCTCCTCCTCTTACCCGACCTCTCTTTACCCGCATTCATTTACAGCATAGCCGCCGGGACAAACTTTCACAATCGGAAGAAAGTATGATTTTACCGCCAGCGCTCACTTTGTCAACCGTATAGCAGAAGGTTTCCGTGACGGAGCCGTTACGTTTCCGGCGCGTAAACCTTCTACCGCACTTTCTTTCTGTCCGACACCACCCGGGCCAGGGTCAGAGCCGAGACCGAGACCGCCCCGCCGGCCCGCAAGGCCAACGCGGCGGCGTTCAGGGTCGAGCCGGTGGTCATGACATCATCACAAAGCAGAATCCGGCGGCCCGCGATCGCGGCCGGACGGCAGACCTGAAAACTGTCGGCTTGCAGGTTTTGCCGCCGGGCAATCCGGTCGAGGGAAACCTGTTGCGGAGTTTCCACGACCTTACGTAACAAGGGCCGGGCCCTGCCGCCGGCCAGCAGTCGGGCCGTTCCGGCCGCGATAAAATGGGCCTGATTGAAGCCCCGGCGGCGGAAAGAACGGGGCGAGAGCGGAACTGAGGTGAAAAGATCAATCTTCGTCTGTCTGATTGACGCAATCTCCAGAACCCGGGCCAGAAGAATCTCAACCAGCGGAAAGAATTCCGCCCGACCTTGGTATTTCCAGGCCGGAATAAGCTTCTCCAGAAGACCGGTATAAGGGTAAAGAGAAAAAACCTGATCGAGGGCGCTGGAAAAATTTTCTATTCGGGGCACAAAAACCGGCGGAAGCTGCTCCCGACAGGCCGGACAGAGAAAATTTTCCAGAGCGGGCGCGGCCCGCGGGCGGCTCAGGGGATGGTCAAGAAAAACCAAACAAGAAAGACAGCGCCGGGGAAAAAGAAGATCCAGCAGACCGGCGCCGAAAAGAGACAATTCAGTCTCCGGACAGAAGACTGGAACCGGTCATGGCGGCCGGTTTATCCAGGCCCATGACCTGCAGCAGGGTGGGAGCGATATCGGCCAGAACCCCACCCGAACGCAAGCGACCGTGATCATCCGGAGCAAACAGAATCAACGGCACCGGACTCAGGGAATGAGCCGTCACCGGCCGTCCCGTGGCATCCAGCATGACCTCGGCGTTACCATGATCGGCGGTGATCAGGGCGGAGATACCGAGTTTGGTGAATTTTTCCAGGATCAGCCCCAGAGCCTGATCCACCGCTTCACAGGCTTTGACCGCGGCTTTGATAATGCCGGTATGGCCAACCATGTCGCAGTTGGCGAAATTAAGCACGATCAGATCGTAAACCTGTTTATCCAGCAGGCGGCAAAGCTCGGAGGCGATGGTCATGGCGCTCATCTCCGGCTTGAGATCATAGGTTCTGACCTCACGCGGTGATGGCACCAGACAGCGCTCCTCTCCGGGAAACGGCGCTTCGCGACCACCGTTAAAGAAAAAGGTGACATGCGCATATTTTTCGGTCTCGGCGATCCGCAGCTGGCGCAGCCCTTGATCGGCGATCACCTGCCCGAGCACATCGACCAGATCCACCGGAGGAAAAACCACCGGCAAACCGAATTCGGCGTCATATTCGGTCAGGCAGACATAGGCTCCCAGACGGGGATAAACAGGCCGTGCGAAATCCGCAAACTCATCCCTGGTCAGGGCCATGGTGATCTCCCGGGCCCGGTCGCCCCGGAAATTGAAGAAAATCACACCGTCTCCGGTTTGCAACAGAGCCGGTTCCGAATCTGCACCCAGCACCGGAAAAGGCTCGACAAATTCATCCATAACCCCGGCGGCATATGAGGCTTCGACCCCGGCGGAAGCCTTGTGGAAACGCTCGCCCTGACCCAGAACCAGTGTCCGCCAGTGACGTTCGACTCGCTCCCAACGCCGGTCCCGATCCATGCCATAAAAGCGCCCGCCGACACTGGCGATACGCCCGACCCCGAGTTTTTCCAGAAAAAGCTCCAGGCGTCTGACATAGCTCAGCCCACTGTCCGGCGGCGTGTCGCGACCATCCAGAAAAACATGGACATAAATCCGTTGCAGGCCGCGCTCCGCCGCCAGGCGCAACAGGGCCTCCAGATGATCCTGATGACTGTGCACCCCGCCGGTCGACAGAAGCCCCAGCAGATGCAAAGCCCGGCCGTTTGCGGCCGCCGCCAGAAAAGCACGCTGCAAGGCCTCATTGCCGGCCAGCGAACCATTCGCCAGCGCGAGACCGATACGAGTCAGTTCCTGATAGACAATCCGACCGGCTCCGATATTGGTATGGCCGACCTCGGAATTTCCCATCTGACCGGCCGGCAGACCGACATCCAGACCGCTGGCCCCCAGCGTCGTCCACGGACATTCGTTAAGCAGGCGATCAAACACCGGGGTCGAGGCCTGACTGATGGCATTTCCGGGTCCGGCCGGGGCCAGACCCCAACCATCCAGAATAATCAAGGCAACAGGTTGTTCAGCCAAAGGAGCAGATCCTTTCCGAAAGGTCATAACTGTTATAGGTGCCGCAATGCGGACAACGGTATTTCCAGTCCGGCGACAGACGGCCACAGACCTCACAACCGAAAACCGGCTGCAGGCGCTCGACGCAGCCCAGCGCCTTTTTGAAATGATCCACGGCCTCGTGCAGACGATGTTCCCTGCGGCAGGCCAGTTCGCCCAGCAGCACTTCAAGCAGAGGGCCGGTAAAACCGCTTTCGCGCAATCTCTTGGCCGCGACCTCGGCTTCGTCGTATTTCTGATGTTCAAGACAGAAACGGGCATAGAGCCAGCGTGCGGGTCGGTACTCAGGATTGCGGGATAGAACCTTGCGGTAGAACTTCAAAATTTTTTCCGTACTGTTTTCGAGATCATCCTCAAGCTGCAAGCGTTCACACTCAAGGAGAAAAACGGCATTTGGCTTGCGGCGAAAGCCGCTCTTCAAAACATTCAGAGCCTCGCCCTTCTTGCTCTCCATCTCCGCCTTGAGCAGGTAGGCGGCGAGATGATCGCGATCCTGCTCGAAAACAATCTTCAACGTGGCGGCGGCCTCCTCCGGAAGGCGGGCCAGCCATTGACTCCGGGCCAGTTCATAGGCGCAGTTGGCGATTCCGGAAAGCGCTGTTTGTTTTTCCTCGCTGCCCTTGGCTTCTTCCTTGCTGATTTCCTGCCAGGTTTCCAGGGCTTCCCGCCAGTAGCCGCGGGCGTAAAACTGCCCAACCAGCATGCCCATCAGCGCCCGGTTGCGAGGATAACGGGCCTTCATAAACAACAGATGATTGGTCACCCGCAGGGGGTCATCCAGTTTTTGCAGGGCCTGAATCCGGTACCAATGCAGACGCGGATCTTCAGGACTGTACTCAATCGCCTGATCCAGGGTCCGCAGTGCCGCTTCCGGCCGGCGTTCACGCAGATACAGACGCGCCAGGGCCAGAACCGTCTCGATATTTTTACCATCCAGTCTGAGCGCCCGATTAAAACTGGCCGTCGCTTTTTTGATTTCCCCCTTGAAACCGGCTTCCACGCCTTCAAGCAGAGCCTGACGGGCATTTTCAATCCGCCGCAGGCGCCGGGCGAGAAAAAAAATGCTGATCTGACGGCGGACCGCCAACAGGGAAAAGAATATGCCACTGGCGAAAGCCCCGGCAACTATTGCCAATAGCAGAAAAAAGGGCATGGTCCCGTCAATGCTGAAACCATGCGTCAGGGCGATGGAGGTTTCAGTGGGATTCAGGTAGATCAGATACGCGGCTCCGAGAAGCACCAGCAAACCGCCGAAAAGAATTATTCGGTAAATCATAAAACAGCACCTGAAAACAAAAGGCCCGAGGTTGAATGCACGTCAAGGTAATTTATTGCGAAATTATCAGTAATGATAAGGTTCATTCCTGATAATCGTCAGCGCCCGATACAGCTGCTCGCAGAGTAAAAGACGAGCCAGTTCATGCGGAAAGGTCAAGGGAGACAGGGAAATCAGGTAATCCGCCTCCCGACGTAAACTCGGGTCATAACCAAAAGGACCGCCGCAAAAGAAAACCAGCTGCTGCTGACCGCCAGCCAGCGCCTGCTCCAGAAAAGCAGAGAATTCAAGACTGTCGCGCCGAGGCCCGCGTTCATCCAGCAACAGTTTCAAGCCGGCCGGTTTTCTGAACTCCTCCAACAACCGCGGCGCCTGCCGCCGGCGATAAGCCGCCGGGGTCTCAGACCGACCCGGTTTTTCCTCTTTAAACTCCCTGATTTCACAGGGCAGATAGCGATTTAAACGGCGCTGATACTCAGCCATTTCCTGCTGATAAGCCGCATGCCTGGTTTTGCCGGCCAGCAACAGCAGCAAACGCATTAAGGCCGGACTTCCTCCCGGCGTTGATCGACAATTACCGGGGCGTCACGCCAGAGACCTTCGAGATCATAATGCCGCCGCAGCTCATTGTAAAAGACATGCACAATCACGTCACCATAATCCAGCAAGGCCCAGCGACCACCCTGCAGGCCCTCGTTACCCAGAAGATGGTAACCCAGTTTTTTCATTTCCTGGGCCAGATGTTCACTGATGGCCTGCACCTGCCGGTCCGAACTGCCGCCGGCAATCACCAGGGTATCGGTTACCGAGGAAAGCCTCTTTAAATTCAGTACCACCAGGTCTTCGGCTTTTTTCTCCTCCAAAAAACGCCTGATCAAAGAAATTTTGTCGTCACCACCTGAAAAAGCACCGCCCCGTTCATCAGTCATCAAAATATATCCTGTTTTTTAAAATGTAACTGGCCACCGCCGCCGGCACCAGATAGCGCAAAGACCTTCCGGCTGCGGCTTCGCCGCGAACCAGACTGGAAGAAATATCCAGTCTGGTAACCTCCATGAAATAAAGCCCGCGGCCCGAGACATGCCGATAAGTGGACTCCTTCTCATAGCAAAATTCGTTCTCCAGCGCAAACGGAAAAAGTGCGTCCCGACCGGCCTCAAGCCAGGGCTGCCGGCCCTGCCGGGAGATAACAACAAAATTAGCCTGCGCGAAAAAGCCGGGAAAAGCGTACCAGGTTCCGATTTCGTTCCAGGCATCCCAGCCGATGATAAAAAAAAGCTCGGCCGCAGGGAAACGGCGCTGAAAATACTCAATTGTCGCCACCGAATAGGAAGTTTCACCACGACGGCATTCAAAAGCGCTGCAGGCAAGAAAAGGATTGCCGCGCCGCGCACGCCGCACCATGGCCAGACGTTCCTCGGCCGAAGCCACCCCGGCATCGATTTTATGCGGCGGACGCCCTGAAGGAACCAGGTAGACCTTATCCAGGACGAAGGCCTGGCGCACCTCTTCCGCGGCCCGCAAGTGACCATGATGAACCGGGTTATAGGTTCCCCCAAAGATCCCGATTCGTTTATTCTCTGATTTGACCGCTGCCATAAATGATATATTTAGTAGTCGTCAAGCCCTCAAGCCCCATCGGCCCGTAGGCGTGCAGTCGGGTGGTGCTGATACCTATTTCAGCGCCCAGGCCCATCTGGCCGCCATCGGAAAACCGCGTCGAGGCGTTAATCATGACCACCGAGGAATTAACCCGGCGCAAGAACTCCTGGGAACGCTGATAGTCTGAAGTAATGATGGTTTCCGTATGATCGGAAGCGTATACGGCGATATGGGCAAGCGCCTCCTCAAAATCATCGACCACCCGCACGGCCACCACAAGAGCAAGATATTCGGCGCCCCAGTCGGCCTCCTCGGCCGGAACCAGATCGGAAACCAGGGCCAGGGTTTTCGGACAGCCCCTAATCTCAACCTGCTCGGCTTTGAGATCGGCGACCATCAGCGGCAGAAAAGCGGCCGCAACCTCCTTGTGTACCAGAATAGTTTCCGCGGCATTACAGACCCCGGGCCGCTGCACCTTGGCATTGACCACGATTTTTCGGGCCATTTCCAGATCGGCGCCGGCATCGACATAAATATGGCAAACGCCTTTGTAATGCTTAATCACCGGAATCCGGGAATGTTCGACGACAAAACGAATCAGCCCCTCACCTCCCCGGGGAATGATCAAATCAATCTCCTCCTCGCATTCCAGAAGATGATTGATGGCCTGCCGTTCAACAAACGGGACAACCTGAATCGCTTCCGGCGGAATCGCGGTACCGCGCAAGGCTTCGTGCAGAACCCTGAGCACCGCCAGGTTGGAATTGAAGGCTTCTGAGCCTCCTCGCAGGATAACGCCGTTACCGGACTTAAGACAGAGTCCGGTGGCATCCGCCGTGACATTGGGGCGAGACTCATAAATCATGCCGACCACCCCCAACGGAATCCTCATTTTCCCGACGAGCAGTTGATTGGGCCGCCGCCACATGCGAACGATCTCACCCACCGGATCGGGAAAAGCCGCGACCTCCTCCAGTCCGACCGCCATACCTTCAATCACCGGGTCACTCAAGGTCAGACGATCAAGCATCGCCGGGCTCAACCCATGGGCCCGGGCGCCTTCCAGATCAAGCTGATTTTGCTCCTGAAGAAAGGCCTTTTGTGCGCGCAGGGCGCGGGCCATAGCCCGCAGGGCCTTGTCTTTTTCCACCGTCGAGGCGGAGGCCAGCACCCGCGCAGCGGCCTTGGTCTGCCGGGCCAGCTGTTTAATTGCCTGAGCTAAATCCATCATCTTTCACCTTACCTTCCGGACCTTTCCGAACAACCATCCGAAAAGTTCATCACAACCTTGCCGGAGTTAACTTTTTTTAAAAGATTACAAGAGCGCCAGGTTATCACGATGAATAACTTCGGAGCCGGCGTCATAACCAAGACAGGCAAAAATTTCGCGTGAGTGGCGGCCGGCGATCTTGCGAATATCGACCGCGCTGTAGGTCACGAGCCCGCGGGCGATTTCCTTAGCCTCAGGATCGAGACAGGAAACCGGATCCCCGACCCCGAAATCACCCTCGACCAGCTTAATCCCGGAAGGCAGCAGGCTCGTCCCCTGTTCCAGCAAGGCCCGGACCGCGCCCCGGTCCAGAATCAGCCGCCCTCGGGGCTCAACCGCGAAGGCAAGCCAGTGCTGACGACAACTGAGACGATTGACCCGCGGCAGAAACAACGTGCCTTCATCGTCTCCCGCCAAAATCCGGGCCATAACCCCGGGCCGACGGCCATTGGCGATCACGGTCGGGATGCCGTACGCCGCGGCCTTGCGGGCCGCTTCCAGTTTACTCATCATGCCTCCGGTCCCAACCGCGCTTTTTGAAGCTCCGACAAAACCCGTGACCTCTTCATCAACCTCGTCGATGCGGGAGACCAGACAGGCGTTACCATCAGTCTTGGGATCACAATTATAAACCCCGTCAAGATCGGTCAGCAACAGGAGTAAATCAACCTCGGCCAGCGAAGTCAGAAGTGCGGCCAGGTTGTCGTTGTCCCCGAATTTTATTTCGCGCACGACCACCGTGTCGTTCTCGTTGACCAAAGGCAAAACCTGGGCTTCAAGCAGGGTTTTCAAGGTATTTCTGGCATTAAGATAGCGCCGGCGGTTACGAATGTCATCTGCGGTCAAAAGTATCTGAGCGACGACGATCTCATGATCTGCAAACGCCTTCTCGTACCGGCGCATCAAGCGCAACTGGCCGATGGCGGCGCAGGCCTGTTTTTCTGGAATCTTCGTCGGGGGCACGCTGAAACCAAGGGCTTCGAGGCCGGCCGCAACCGCCCCCGAGGTAACCACGACAAACCGGTAGCCCCGCTTCCGCAGAACCGCAATTTCTTCGGCGAAACGGATAAAAAAAGGGTCGTTCAAGCGCCCCTTCTCGGTCAGAACGGCGCTGCCGAGTTTAACGACGACAAGTTTGACGTTGCAAAGATTCTGATGACGGGTGGTTTCCATAAAAAACAGCGCCGACAATGCCTCAAAAGTATTTTCAATAATCTGGTTATCCGGCTTCAAAAAACCACTCGGCCCCGACGCCGCGCCGTTTCATCCCCAACCAATTATCTTCGTCCCGAACAGATCATCCTTATTTTGAAGAACCAGAAAACGGCCTGACGCGAGCTCGGCTTTGCGGGCGGCGAGGCCGCCTCGAAATTGCGGGGCCGGGGCCCGCAATTAAAATCAGAACCCGGCCCCGGTTATCTAGTGGAAAAAAACAAAGTTGTCAAAAAATATCTTGCGGACAAGGCTGATCCTTAAAATAGAACTTGAAGATACAACGACAATGTGATAACCCCCACACGGCTGTAAAATATACAGTTAAAATGATCTGTTCAACGACGTGATTTTATGGAACGGAAACGATAACAAAGGGCGAGAGCATGAAGACCAAGGAAAACAAGATTCCGGAGGCCACGATTAAGCGCCTCTCCACCTATATCAACTGTCTGGAAAGACTCGGGGCGGAAAACAACCCCGTGATTTCTTCAGAAATGCTGGGTGAATCCTGCCAGGTCAGCCCGGCCCAGATCCGCAAGGATCTGTCCTATTTTGGTGAGTTCGGCGTGCGCGGCGTCGGTTACGACACCAAGAAACTGGAAGATGAAATCAAGGATATTCTGGGTCTCAATCACAACTGGCCCAGCACAGTTGTCGGAGTCGGGAAATTGGGCCAGGCCCTGCTCAATTTTGCGTTTTTTCGCAAACACGGCTTTCGTATCATCGCGGCTTTCGACAGCGACCTCAACAAGATCGGCAGTGAAATCGTGGAAGGGGTCACCATTCTGCCGACTATAGACATCGAGAAAACCGTCAGCCGGGAAAAAATTACCATCGGCATCATCACGACCCCGGCCGAAAGCGCCCAGGCCGTTGCCGACCAGCTGGTCGCCGGCGGCATCAAGGGCCTTCTCAATTTCGCTCCGATCAAGGTCAAAGTTCCGGAGAAAATTGTCCTGCGCAACGTTTCGATTACGAGTGAACTTGACAACCTGGCGTATCTGCTGACCCGGAAGAGACATTGAGCGGAAGGATTTCCCGCAGGCAACGGCCGGTGGCCGAAGCCTCGACTCGGGCCACCTCCTCAGGCGGACCGCAGGCGACCAACCTCCCGCCGCCGCTGCCGCCGTCCGGACCGAGATCAATCAGATAGTCGGCGGCCTTGATCACATCAAGGTTATGCTCGATAACCAGGACCGAATTACCTTCATCCACCAGGCGCCGCAGAACCGTGAGCAGCTGCCGGACATCGTCAAAATGAAGTCCGGTCGTGGGTTCATCCAGCAGATACAGGGTTCTCCCGGTAGATCTTCGCGAGAGTTCCTTGGCCAGTTTCACCCGCTGCGCCTCGCCCCCCGAAAGGGTCACCGCCGCCTGCCCCAGGGTGATATAACCGAGCCCGACATCCCGCAGCACCTGAAGTTTGTGTTCCACCTTGGGCACCGCGGCAAAAAATTCAGCCGCCTGATTAACCGTCATCGCCAGCACCTCGGAAATATTCGCTCCTTTATAACGAACCTCCAGGACCTCCCGGCTGAAACGCCGACCACCACAAGCGTCGCATTTAACAAAGATATCCGGCAGAAAGTGCATTTCGACCCGGGTCGAGCCATCCCCCTTGCACACCTCGCACCGTCCACCCTTGACATTGAAACTGAAGCGGCCCGGTTTATAACCTCGGGCTCGCGCCGTGGGCAGTCCCGAAAAAAGCTCCCGAATCGGGGTAAAAACTCCGGTATAGGTCGCCGGATTGGAACGAGGTGTCCGGCCAATCGGACTTTGATCGATATTAATCACCTTATCCAACAACTCGAGCCCTTCAATACTGTGATAGGCGCCCCCGGGGAAACGCTCGTCATAAAGATGATTATGTAAAGCGGGAAACAGGGTCTCATTAACTAGACTGCTTTTGCCGGAACCGGAAACTCCGGTCACACAGAGCAGCAGTCCCAGAGGAAAAGCCACGTCGATTTCCTGCAGATTATGCCGCCGAGCCCCCCTGATAACGATTTGCCGTTTCGAATCGGGCCGGCGCCGCACCGGAATCTCGATGTTGCGCCGTCCGGAAAGATAAAGTCCGGTCAGAGAATCCCCGGCCAGAATTTCCCCGGGGCTACCCTGAGCCACCACTTCCCCTCCCAGACGCCCGGCTCCTGGCCCCATGTCGATCACCTGGTCGGCCGCCAGGATGGTTTCCTGATCATGCTCCACTACGACCACGGAATTGCCCAGATCCCGCAGCCGCAACAGGGCTTCGAGCAAGCGCCGGTTATCACGCTGATGCAGACCGATACTGGGTTCATCCAGAACATAGAGAACCCCGGTCAGACCCGAACCGATCTGACTGGCCAGACGAATCCGCTGCGACTCGCCACCGGAAAGGGAAGCACTGCTCCGCTCCAGGGTAAGATAGTCGAGACCGACATCGAGCAGAAACTTAAGCCGGGAGAAAAGTTCCGCCAGAATCCGCCGGGCGATGGCCCGACGCGCCGGAGAAAGCTCCAGTTTCTGTAAAAAATCCTGCGCCCGAGGCAAGGATAGACAGGTCAGTTCATAGATATCAAGCCCTCCGAGCTTGACCTGAAGACTTTCGGAACGCAGACGACTGCCGTGACAAAGCGGACAGGGCTTGGCCGAAAGATAGCGCAGAAGTTCACCGTCATTTTCACCATCGGCCTTTTCGTAACGCCTCTTCAGACTCGGCACCACGCCCTCGTAACACCGTCGAGACGACTGGTGATAGCGCCCTTCGACAAGCAAACCGGGAATCTTTTCCTGGCCGGAACCATGCAGCAGAATCTCTTTGATCTTCTCCGGAAGCTCGGCAAAGGGCCGGGACAGTGAAAAATCATAATGTTTGGCCAGCGGTTCCAGCACCTCGCTTACATAAAACGAAAGCGAACGCCGCCAGGGAGCTATCGCTCCGGCCGCCAGACTCAAAGCGGGGTTGGGAACAATCAGGTCGGCATCAAAAGTCAGATCGCGACCGAGACCTCCGCAGGCCGGACAAGCCCCATGCGGATTATTAAAGGAAAACAGGCGCGGAGAAAGCTCGGCGAAGCTGATACCGCATTCCGCGCAAGCCAGACGCCGGGAAAAAAGCAGACGCCGGCCGTCAACCACCTGCACCGCCACCAGATCTTCAGCCTTATCCATGGCTAGTTCCAGCGAATCAACCAGACGGGCGCGGTTTTCGGAATCGACCACCAGGCGATCAATCACCAGCGAGATATCATGAAAACGTTTGAGATCCAGTTCCGGGGGGGAATCCAGGCGATAGACCTCACCATCAACCTCAATCCGCAAAAAACCCTGACTCTGAAGCTCGACGAAAAGTTTCTTAAATTCTCCCTTGCGCCGCCGCACCATGGGAGCCATGATCAACAGTTTGGTCCCGACGGGCAGGTTTTCAATCAGATCGGCGATCTGGTCGACCGACTGCGAGCTAATCGGCCGGCCGCAACCGGGACAATAGATTTCCCCGACCCGAGCGTAGAGCAGACGCAGATAATCATAAATTTCCGTGACCGTCCCGACGGTTGACCGGGGGTTATGGGAAACCCTCTTCTGCTCGATCGAAATTGCCGGGGAAAGGCCTGTGATTTCATCGACATCAGGTTTTTCCATGAGCTGCAGAAACTGCCGGGCATAGGACGACAGGGATTCAACGTAACGCCGCTGGCCCTCGGCGTAAATCGTGTCAAAAGCCAGGGATGATTTCCCTGAGCCGCTGACTCCGGTAATCACCACGAGGCGGTGCTTGGGCAGAGTCAGGGAAATATTCTTGAGGTTATGCTCTCGCGCCCCCCTGATTACGATTTCATCTTTACCATCTAACATGATAATAATATTCCTTGCTCAACTTTCTGAGTCGGATCAGGCAGCTAATCTCCTGAATTCCCGAGCTATTGTAGGGGGCCAGGTTGATTTGCGGCAGTGGATCATGGTCCTTGTTTCTGCCGTAGCAGACCTGTCTCAGGCATCTTGAATAACTGGATACGGAGGTAGTGTCATAGGCCGGATATTCCTTTTCCACCCGGCGTTGGCCTTGAAGGTGGAAGAACTTTTGTCCGGCATCTTCAGAGATGGCGGACAAATAATTCACTGCTTCTCTGGGAGAATATGACTTCGCCATGAGGATGGCGAAGGGCGGTAGCCCTGCGGGGAAAGCGACGCAGAGAGTTTTTATCCTCCATGATCAGGTAGTAGGCCGGGGACAGGATCTGGCGGCGGCTGTCTGGAAAGCAGCTTTGTAGATCATTGACAACCCCCATATCTTCCCCGAGACGATCGAACAGGTAAGTGGCCCCGTAAAAGCTTCGGGCTGCCTTTGCAATAAAAACCGGCCTTCTTCTGGTTTTTTCAGAAATCGGAGCCTTTCGTTTGAGGGTGGGAATGATCTCTTTTGTCTCGGGATCTACCCTACCAAGACATTTGCGCTTGGCCCGGGACTGCTGCTTGACTTTGTCCCAGCAAGAAATCGATTCATACGCATATGTAACGCCAGTTTTTTGATTTATCTGATACACAATGGCAACCATTTGCAATTCCTCCTTTTCTCGTTATAACAATACAAAGTATAACGATGAATATTGCAAGGGAAAATTGCGTTTATTCTCTTAAATTTTAGTTGTTTATCTCATTTTCATCGTTATAATTTCCGGGAAGGCAGGTCATACGACTGAGAATCAAAAAAAGCGATGATCGCCTCCGGCACCGAACCCTGACATGAAACATCAACGGAAGATCCTTGCTCTTGACCGGTCGCCGCTCATAAACCGATCCGATAATATCACCGGCCATGGCTCCAATCATGCTGGAGTCACCGCCGGCCAGGCCACGTTTTTTAACAGAGAGATTAACCTTTTCTCGGTTTTCCCATCCCGGATGGTCAATTGGCCGGGTTTTCTTTCCCAATTGTAAACGGTGGCCGCGGTCACTCCGACTTTTTCGGCAAAGGCCGCAACGCTGAGCTTCATTTGCCGACGGCCTGCGGCAAGACGATTACTGGTCAGGTGTCCGGCCGGGTCTGGCGGCCGGGTTTTACCAACTGCAGGGGCCGATTTTTCTGCCGGTTTTTCTACTGGTTTGTTGGCGGCTGCTCTGGTGGTTTTTCTAGTGGTTTTTCCGGTCAGATTCTCAGGCTTAGCCGCTGTTTCGTCAATCTCAACCCCGAAAATATCGCCCAGTGAGCTATTATCCAGCCGCCGGCGGCTGGCACCACGGCGTGATGACGTGGCCTCGACCACCGCCCCGCTGGTTGCCGACGCCAGAGCCTCGGCATCGACCAGCTCTCCGGAATCGACACCGCGCAATTTAAAAAGCAGCTCCGGCCGGGCATCAAGCCGTTTACCGATACCATAGAAAACTGCCGCCACATGTTTGCAGATACCGGCCGAGTCAGGGCAACTACAGACAAAGGAGATCTCACCTTTAAGCGGAAACAGGCCGTGGCCAGGGTTGGTAACCACCGCCATTACCTCATCGGAAAAACGTCCCTGCAGGAGTTCTACCAGCGAAGAAATCCGGCCGGTGCATTTGCGTTTGATGGCAGCCCATTTGTATTTGGGCAGGGTTGAGATTTTAATTTCAACCTTATGGAGGCCGCTGCCCGCGACATAAGCCTCGACCTCGCCTTTACTGATGCCCAGATGAACTACGGAGCCGTTACGCAAACAGGTTTTACCGCGGGGCAGGCGATTGGCAAAGTCACGGAAGGCCTCGAGATGTTCACACCAGCTCGAACCCCAGAAAGTTCCGGCGATTTTCCTGCCTTTGCATGCCTCTATCCCTTCAACGACCAGGCCCTTTTTACGTTTGGCCGCCATCTTTTTGATTGCGTTTGCTCTTCTTACCGCCACCGGAACATAGGGAGCCCATCCGCCATAGCGCGACATAGTAAAATTCCTTACGCCATTGCCTTGTTGATATCCAGCGTTACCATTTTCATGATTTCCTCACTGCTTATTTCCGTGAACGAGGTTTCCGCCCCCGAGCCATCAAGGACATCGACGGCCAGCCGATCTTTCTCCCTGATAAGTTCGTCGATTTTCTCTTCCAGGGTGCCGGGACAGACAAATTTATGCACCAGCACATTCTTATTTTGTCCGATCCGAAACGCCCGGTCGGTGGCCTGGTTTTCAACCGCGGGGTTCCACCAGCGGTCGAAATGAATGACGTGACTGGCCGCGGTCAGGTTCAGGCCGGTACCGCCGGCTTTAAGCGAAATCACAAAAAAGGGCGGGCCGTGTTCATCCTGAAAAGCGTTCACCATCTGCCGACGCTTTTTGATTGTGGTAGCGCCGTGCAGCACCAGTCCCTCACAGGCAAAGACCGAACTGAGAAAATCATTGAGCGGTTCGGTCATTTCGCGGTACTAGCTGAAAATCAAAACCTTGTCCTGACGTGCGGCGATCTCCTCGCAGATCTCCTTTAAGCGCTCGAATTTACCGCTGTCTCCAGGGGTAAAGAGACCGTCGCCGAGCAGCTGGGAAGGGTGGTTGCAGATCTGTTTAAAGCGCATCAGGGAGGAAAGCACCATGCCCTTGCGCTGCAGCCCCTCAGCTTCCTGAGCCAGCGCCGCAGCCAGGTCTTTAACGTTTTGCTCGTAAAGTACCGCCTGTTTTTTCGTCAGCCGGCAATACGCGGTAACTTCGGTTTTGTCCGGCAGATCGGAGATTATCGACTTGTCGGTTTTGAGCCGCCGCAGGATGTAGGGAGCGGTCAAGGCGCGTAAGGGTTTGTATTGATCGCGCCGACGGGTTTCCAGGTTGTTGACAAAATGCTGAAAGACTTTGGCGCTGCCAAGCAGACCCGGATTGATAAAATCAAACAGACTCCACAAGTCTCCGAGCCGGTTTTCAACCGGGGTTCCGGTCAGAGCGATCCGGGCGCGGGCTTTGATTTTCTTGATGTTGATGGTCTGTTTACTGCCGGGATTTTTGATCGCCTGGGCTTCATCAATGACGGCCAGATTCCATTGATAGTCGCTGAGATACGGCTGCCGCGAAAACATGGCGTAAGTGGTCAAAACGACGTCTGCATCCTTAAATTTCGCCTGTTGATCATCCGGCATGGAGGCAAAACTTTTGTCGTCCATCATGGCACGATGCAGGTAAAGACATTGCAGACTGGGCGCAAAGCGTTCGATTTCACTTTGCCAGTTGCCTAACAGCGAGTCGGGAACCACCAACAGCGCAGGCTGGGTTGAGGATTTTTTCTGCTTTTGCCGGATGAGCAGTAAAGCAATGACCTGAATAGTTTTACCCAGCCCCATGTCGTCGGCCAGGCAGGCCCCCAGGCCGACTTCCGCCAGAAAGTTAAGCCAGGCAAGCCCCTGTTGTTGATAGGGGCGCAGGGTGGCTTGCAGCAGTTTCCCGGGAGAAACCGCCCGGGCGTTAGCCGGCGCCCGCAGGGTTTCGATGAGTTCCTTGAAGCCTGCGGCCAGCGCGATAAAAGACCACTCATGAACGGTTTCGTTTTCTTTACCGCCTTTCATATTGAGCGCGGCCCCGGCCAACAGCCGCAGGCCCTCGACCAGGGAAATTCCATCCCCCGCCTGCGCCTGGACCTGCTGCCAGTGCGTCAATACCTGGTTGAGTTTTGCCGCGTCCACCTCAACCCATTGGCCTTTGACAAAACGCAGGCCGCTGCCCGCCGCCAGCAGGGCTTTCAGCTCCTCCGCGGAAAGCTCTTCGTCACCGATGGCGGCGTTGACATTAAAATCAAGCATGGTGTCCGCGGTAAAACGCCCCGGTACCTTAGCGCCGAGGTTGACCCGGGCCTGAACTCTGGGACGTTTGCGCCACCAGTCCGGCATGCAAACCAGCAGGCCGCTTTCTTCATACAGGGGAATTTCTTGCAAAAAAGTATAGGCTTCGCCGTCGGTAAGCGGATAGGGGTGGTAAATCTCACCGGATTCGAGCAAGTCTTTGATCAGCTCGCTTTGTTTGGCGGCATTGCTGACCAGCACCAGCAAATGCAACAGGGCTTTTTTGTTTTTCGTACCGGCATATTCAGTCAGGGCCTGGCTGATCGGCAGAAAACGCAGTTTATCGGCCTTGCCAAGGCCGGAGGCGTAGGTCGCCAGAAAGGCGAATGGATACTCACCATCACCCTTGTTTTCCGCCAGATGAAAACAGACCCGGCCGACCTGCCGCCAGCGCGGGGCCCGGCTTTCAAGAAAAACCGCCAGCGAACCGGCTTTGGCAACCGCTTGACCCAGATAAGCGCTGAAGCCGTTCCAGATGTCGATAAAAGTGGCTTCAGTTACATATTCCGCTCCGGTCATCGGCGGCAGTGACAATCTGTAGACGGCGGCCTGGGTTTTAGTTAACGGTTCAATCTCATCAATAAATGCAGCGTTCTCCGGCGTATGGCAGATGCGATTCAGGATTTCCGCGGCGAAATCACGCCAGAACAGCATTGCCGGAGGCAATCCCTGGGTTTTAGCAAAGGCCGCAAGCGCCAACAGCGCCCCGCAGATTCCATCCTCTTTTACCCCCTGCCCTAATTTAGCTGCAAGTTCCGTTGCGTATGGTTCTTCCTGAACCGTTTCTCGACTATCAAGACAACCGCTGCGATTTATCGTCAGCTCAAACATCTGCCGGGCTTTTTGCTTGCTGATTCTTTCTTCGGCCTGGGCCAGTTCCATCTGATCGGTAATATTCAATTTGTTTTCAAGGGTCATTCGGCACCTTCTTCGATTTCCGCCGGAATGGATTCGATGAAATCACCCATCAACTGTTGAACGTTACCGGGAGCCTTCACTGAAGCCTTCCCTGAACGCCTTTTTCAGTTTTTCGTTGTTCTGGTAGCGGCCGTAGGCGGCCTGGGTGGCCTGACGCACCTAGTCCATAGTCATCTGGCTGTTTCTCAGCTTTTCCCCAACTCTTTTCCATCCTTGGAGGCTTGCTCTAAGGGTTCCGGGGTGGCCGGCCTTCTTGGTACGGGGAAGATCATCGAAGCTGTGGGCCCAGGTTCCGTTCTTGATCTGCCATTGTTTTTCGGCCTCCAAGGCCTTCAGTCTCGCCACAACTTGCTTAAGCCTCTCTTCCGCTTGCGCCTTCTGACTTAGCTTCCCGGCAAAACTGGCAACGGAATTCAGGCGGAAATTCTTTAAAGATAGAAATTCAGGCGACGTTTTCATGAGATTTCAGGTGATGGACTCGCAAAAAGTATTTGTTTCGATTTTCTGTCACAACATCCAGCTGCAAGAAGCAAATAAAGAAACAACATAATGTTCTGCATTTTTCTGGTTGAACGGGCTGAGGCACAATGCCATTGAGCGCCCCCAGCAAGCAGTATTTCCCCAAAAATCACCTCTGCAAATATCACGCAAGGGGCTTTTTTTTGATGACAACGGAAAATCTCGGCCCGTTGCCGGGGTTTTCCGCCGGCAAAGCACCGCAGAGGTTGATACAGGTGACACCCCGAAACCAACCCGGAATAATTTATCTTGAAAATTGTCCTTCAATGCATTACAAAATCAACGATTTTATCGCGCTTTCAGCCGGGAAACCATAGCTATTTCATAAACCCGGGTTTGCGGGAAAACGCCCCGGGCGTTGCAACCTTTGAAGGTAGGCTATGAGAAAAAAAGGATTCTTCCTCACGCTCTTAATTGCCGTTGCCTGCAGCTGGTTGATTCCCTCCGGATGCCCGGCTGAAACCAGCAGTCTCCGCCTGATCTATATAGGATCACTTTCCGGCTATGTCAAACTCTGCGGCTGACACAAAAAACAGGCGGGCGGTCTGGCCCGGCAAAAAACGGTGGTTGACCAGCTTCGCCGGGAAGCCGGGCCGGCTTTACTCATCAACTGCGGCAATCTGACCCAGGGCAACTCGAAAAATGACTTCGAGGTCAACCGCCGCATTCTGAAGACCGCGCTTCAAGGTTATGAGATGATGGGGGCCGAGATCTTTGCTCCCGGCAACCAGGAACTGATCTACGGCCGCCAACTTATCCTTTCCCTCAAGGAAAGCGTGCCCGGAGGCGCCATTGTCTGCGCCAACCTCGGAGGAGCGCCGGTTCCGGGAATTGAAACCCACAGGCTCCTGGAGATTGACGGGCGCAAGATCCTGATTACCGCCCTGGTTGATCCGGACCTCGAAAAGAAGGCCGTCCATGGCCTCTTCGTTACAGATCCGATTCCCAGCCTGGGAAAAATCCTAAAAATCCCTCATGACCTCGCGCTGGCCGTACTGCATTTTTCCGACAGTAAAGCCCGCCATCTGCTGCGCGAACATTCCGGACTCGACCTCGCCATTCTCGGCACGCAACGCGGCACCTTCGCAGAGGCCGAAAAGATTAACGACTGCTGGCTGCTCAAAAATAACAACCATGGCAAAACCATCGGCTGCCTGGACTGGGACTTCGCCGCCCGAAAACCGGCAAGCCACCAGATCATTAAGGTCAACAGGGAAGATTTCGCCGCCGACCAGAAAGTCGCCAATCTGGTTGCCGACTACGAGGTCTGGCTTCGTCAGCATTACATCGAGAAGGAACAGCTTCAAGCGAGCCACGAGAATCAGGCGACAATCAAGGTGCCTTATATCGGCAACCTGAGCTGTGAACCCTGCCATTCCGAGATAGTCGCCGCCTGGAGCCGTTCCCGCCATGCCCAGGCCTACGCCAGCCTGCAGAAAAAATGCAAGGATTTCTGCCCTGACTGTCTTCCCTGTCATGTCACCGGCAGCCGCGACCATGACAAGGAAGGCTTCATTTCACCGGCCGCCACCCCACATCTTTTCAATGTTCAGTGCGAGGAGTGCCACGGCCCGGCCGAGGCCCACCGGCAAAATCCGGCTCTGCCGTATGGCGAAAAGATCGAACTGCGAACCTGTACCATCTGCCACACGCCCAACACCGACCCGGAATTCTCCTTTGACGACGACATCAACCTCGTCATTCATTGAGTTTCGGACCGTTTGCAGCGCCTGAAACCAGGAAAGCCCGGGAAAAACAACCGGGCTTTCCTGGTTTTTTCAAACCGGACAAAAAACTTATCCCGCACACCGGCAACAACAATCCCGCCAGTCCGTGGACCCGCAAAGGATCTGTCTAGACCAGACTTTTGAAGGCCTCCTTACGACCGGTATAACGCTCCCGCATCTGAGGTTTCATCAGTTTTCCGGTCGGATTGCGCATCACCTGATCGAATTTGATCACCCGCGGCAATTTATAGGTTGCCAGCCTGGTTTTGGCGAAGTTGAGAAGATCATCCTCAGTCATGGTCCGTCCTTCCTTGAGCTGAACAATCGCCATGACGATTTCCACCAGACGATCGTCCGGCGCCCCGATACAAGCCACATCATCAATATCCGGATGTTCCATCAGGGCATCCTCAATCTCGACCGGAAAGATATTTTCCCCGCCGCTGGTGATCATGTCCTTCTTGCGATCGACAATATAAAAATAACCATCGGCGTCGGTCTTCAGCAGGTCCCCGGTATAAAGCCAGCCGTCCTTAAGGGTTTCCTGCGTCATTTCGGGATTGGCGAAATACCCCTTCATCATGCGCGGAGTCCTGAAGATAAGTTCGCCGACTTCTTCCGGCCCGACCTCATTGCCGGCAAAATCAACCAACCGGGCCTCAACCCCGAAGGTCGGCTTGCCGATCGAACCGGGCCGCGCCAGGACCTCGTCCGGATAGAGGTTAAAGGTACCGCCGCCGCCGCCTTCGGTAATCCCGTAGATATTGGAAACGCCGCAGGGAAGAACCTCGACCAGCCGCTTCATAACTTCGAAAGGCACCGGCTGCGCCCCGATTTCCATATAACGCCAGGCGGAAAGATCATAGTCATCCAACCTGATATCACCTTTATCAATAGCATTAAGAATCGCCACCGCGATCGGCACGACGAAAAGCACATCGGTGGCTTTTTCCTCGGCCAGAGCCTCAATAATCCATTTGGGGTCGCGCAGATCGCGGAGAATAGTGCCGGTTGCGCCGGTGGCATAGAAAGGAGCCCAGAGAAACATCGTACCGCTGTGATAAAGCGGCAGAAAGAAGAGATAATTATCATTTTTCTCGACAAAATAACTCATGCCGTTGCCGATGGCCGTGCTGTTCAGAGAAAAATGGGTATGCAGAACCGGCTTTGGCTTGCCCGTGGTCCCGGAGGTAAACATCATGGCCAGAGCGGCATCCGCTGCCACCTCGACCAGGGCTTCGGACGTATCGGCATAAGCGGCCGGGAGCTTAAAATCAATCATGCCGGCGCCGATTTTATCACCGACACAGATGTAATGTCTGATCGTACCCAAAGCTTCCCGAACTGGTTCAACCACAGACAGGAATTCCGAACCCAGAATAAAAACCACGGGATTGGAGACTTCGGCCGCAAACTTGATATCGGCCCCGACAAATCGAAAGTTAAGCGGCACCACCACCGCTCCGAGTTTGATAACGGCATAGTAACTGACTAACCATTCCAGGCTGTTGTTCTGCAGGTGCATGACATAGTCACCCTGCCTCACCCCGAGTTCATGCTTCAGGTAATTGGCAACCCGGTTAATCGCCTGATTGAATTCTTTCCAGGTCAGGGTGCGACGAGCCCCGGTCGCCGGCGTCCGCTCAATCAGACAGATCTTTTCCGGCAGATGCCGGGCATGCAGACAGGCGTAATTGGCATAATTCATCTCTTCTTACTCCTCAGGTTAAATTTCCGATTTTTTTGCGGCCGAAAGCCCCCTCAAAACCGCTGTTTGCTCAAAAATCCACCAGATCAAATGAACCTGTACTAAGCAAAAAGTATACCGCGAAAATATACCCCCAGAAAGTTATTTATTTTTTCACCGCACCGGTATTTTTTGTCGTCACGCCGAAACGCCGCCGCAACCCACACCGAGGTCACCACCTAACTCCGGTAATCAGCATTGATCGAGATATAATCATGGGTCAGGTCCGAAGTCAGCAGCAGGAACTCATCTTCACCTGACTGCAGGTCAATTTTCACCGAAAACTCCGGCAAACGCAGGACCGCAGCCCCCATTTCCTCACGATAATCCCGATCGCGAACCCCGCCGCTGACAACCCGCACCTGATCGAAATCGATATTAACCAGTTCAGGCCGCAGATCGACCCCGGCGTAACCCACCGCGGCGATAATCCGTCCCCAGTTGGCATCCTGACCGAAAAAAGCGGTTTTCACAAGGGACGAATTAGCCACTGCGCGGCAGATTTTTTCCGCCGCCGTCGGCGAAGGCGCCCCGGTAACCATAACCTTGACCACCTTGGTGGCCCCTTCGCCATCCTTGACCATCATATAAGCCAGTTCTTGCGTCATCTGCAAAAGCGCGTTTTCCAGCAATTCCAGATCGGCGGCCGTCGTCAGGAAACTACCCGAGGCCCCATTGGCCAGCGCCAGGACCGTGTCGTTGGTACTCATATCCCCGTCGACACTGATCCGGTTAAAGCTATGCTCCACGACCCGGCTCAGCAACGCCTGCCAGGTATTCTTTTCAATTTTGGCATCGGTCAGCAGGTACGCCAGCATGGTCGCCATATTCGGATGAATCATCCCGGCTCCCTTGGCGAAACCGTTAATCGTCACCCGTCCCTGACTGGTTTCAAGCTGACAGGCGACCATTTTCGGAAACCGGTCGGTGGTCATGATCGCCCGCACGGCCCGTTCGAAGGTTATCACCGGATCGCCAGGAATCTTAACGCCGTCAACCAGCTTTTCAATCCCTTTGAGAATCTTGGTTACCGGCAAGGGTTCGCCGATGACTCCGGTTGAAGAGATAAAAACCTCGGCCGCCTTGATATTTAAAGCCGCGCCCAGAAATTCAGCCACGCTCAGGACATCGATCTCACCCTGAGAACCGGTACAGGCGTTGGCATTGCCGCTGTTGATCAGCACCGCCCGCAGACTCTCCCCGGCCGCCAGCTGGCGACGACCATAAATCACCGGTGCCGCCGGAAAACGATTGGTGGTAAAGGTTGCGGCCGCAGTCGCCGGCGTCTGGCTTAGAATCAGGGCCAGATCAAGAGCATCCTCGGCCTTTTTCAGACCGCAATGAATTCCGGCGAATTTAAACCCCAGACAGATTTGCATCTTTTTTTCCATGACAATTAATTATCTCCAGAAGTTACAGACAAGACTGATCCTTGGCCGAGCCCGGCAAATCCGACCGCGACCGCTGCGTACGCGCAGCTTGCCGGGCAAACAGACCCCACTGCCTGCCGGAAACAGATTCACCTGAAAGATAAACGGAGGGGCTTACTGGCCGCAACATTTTTTATATTTTTTCCCGCTACCACAGGGACAGGGATCATTGCGCCCGACCTTGCTTCCGCTGACCACCGGCTTGCGTTTACCATCTTCGGTGCGCCCGCCATGCGAGAGCACCATTTCCTGTTCATGGCGGGCCTGTTGATCCAGTTCTTCCACCTCTTCTTCGCGAGTTACCTGAATATGAAAGAGCTGGCCGACCACATCCTCCTTGATTCGTTCGATCATATTCGAGAACATCTCGAAACCCTCGCGCTGATATTCACGCAGCGGATCCTTCTGACCGTAACCACGCAGACCGATGCCTTCTTTGAGCTGATCGATCGCGTAAAGATGATCCTTCCAGAGGTTATCCAGGGTATGCAGCAGAATGATTTTTTCCAGCTGGCGCATGGTTTCCGGCCCCATATGGGCTTCCCGGGCGGCATAATTTACCCGCACCAGTTCCTGCAGACGTTCCCGCAGACGCTCTTCATCCTGAATCCCGGCCAGTTCCGACTCCGGGCCAAGATCCACCGACAGGGCAAAGGAACGCAACAGCCCCAACGAGAGCGAATTGAAGTCCCACTCTCCCGCATTCCGGGAGCCACTGGTCGCTGCATGCAACATTTCCGTGACGACATCCTCGATATATTCGAGAACCAGGGACCGCAGATCATCATTACCCAGAATCTCGCGGCGCAGTGAATAGATGGTCTCGCGCTGCTTGTTCATGACATCGTCATATTCGAGAAGCTGCTTGCGGATATCAAAGTTATGCCCTTCAACCCGCCGCTGCGCGTTTTCGATGGCTTTGGAGATCATCGCGTGTTCAATCGGCTCGCCTTCCTCGATACCCAGCGTATCCATCACCTTGGCAATCCGCTCGGACCCGAAAATCCGCATCAGGTCGTCATCCAGACTGAGATAGAAACGAGAAGAGCCGGGATCGCCCTGACGCCCGGAACGCCCTCTGAGCTGATTATCGATCCGCCGCGATTCATGCCGTTCCGTGCCCAGAATATGCAGACCGCCGGCCGCGAGTACAGTCTGACGCTCGGTTTCACACTGGCTTCGGTAAGCGGAAAGCACTTGCTCCCGTTCCTCCGGGGTCATTTCCTCCCGCAGCTTGGCCTTCGCCATCATTTCCGGATTCCCCCCCAGCACGATATCGGTGCCGCGCCCGGCCATGTTGGTGGCAATGGTCACCGCTCCATAGCGCCCGGCCTGGGAGATTATTTCCGCTTCTTTTTCATGGAATTTAGCGTTAAGCACCTCATGCTTGATGCCGCGCCGGCGCAGAACGGTGCCCAGATACTCCGAATCCTCGATGGAAATCGTCCCGACCAGAACCGGCTGACCGGTCTTGTGACAAGCGACGATTTCCTCGACCACGGCATTATATTTTTCTTTGGAGGTCTTGAAAATCACATCGGGGTTATCTTTCCTGATCATCGGCCGATTGGTCGGAACCACGACCACTCCGAGACCGTAGGTCTGGGAGAACTCCACCGCCTCGGTATCGGCGGTGCCGGTCATACCGGCCAGTTTTTCATACATGCGAAAATAATTCTGAAATGTAACCGAGGCCAGGGTCTGGTTCTCCCGCTCAATCTTGACCCCTTCCTTGGCTTCCAGGGCCTGATGCAGACCGTCACTGTAGCGCCGCCCATCCATCAGACGACCAGTGAACTCATCGACGATCACCACCTTATCATCCTTGACCACATAGTCGACATCGCGTTTGAACAGGACATGCGCTTTCAAGGCCTGATTGACATGGTGCAGGGTTTCAATTTGGCCCGGCTCAAAAAGATTGCCGACCTTGAGCAAAGCCTCGACCCGGGCGACGCCGGCCTCGGTCAGGGTCACGGAACGGCTTTTTTCATCAACATCGTAGTCGGATATCTGTTCCTGCTCCCGGTTGCTCTGCACCAGCTTGCGCATGGCCTTGTCGATAACATAGTATTTATCGGTGCTGTCGTCGGTCGGCCCGGAAATGATCAGCGGCGTCCGGGCTTCATCGATGAGAATACTGTCAACCTCGTCGACAATCGCATAGTGCAGCGGGCGCTGGACGTAATCCTCCAGAGAAAATTTCATATTATCACGCAGATAATCAAAACCGAACTCGTTATTGGTCCCGTAAGTGATGTCCGCGGCATAAGCCTGCTGGCGCTCGCGGTCATCGAGCTCATGCAGAATAACTCCGACCGAAAGCCCGAGAAACGCATAAACCTTTCCCATCCAGGCGGCGTCCCGCCGGGCGAGATAGTCGTTGACCGTGACCACATGCACCCCTTTTCCGGACAGGGCGTTCAGATACACCGGCAGCGTCGCGGCCAAGGTCTTGCCTTCGCCGGTTTTCATCTCGGCAATCTTACCTTTGTGGAGCACGATACCGCCCATGATCTGCGCGTCAAAATGACGCATCCCCAAGGTTCGTAAAGCGGCTTCCCGCACCACAGCAAAAGCCTCGGGCAGCAGATCAAGAAGTTCCTCTCCCCGCGTCAGGCGCTCTTTGAATTCACCGGTTTTGCCCTGCAGCCGGCTATCGGAAAGGGTTTTCAGGCCGGCTTCCTCGCGATTTACCAAATGCAGCAAGGGCTGCATACCCTTGATTTCCCGATCATTCTTGCTGCCAAAGATCTTTTTCAGAATATTCATCTTAAATCACTTACCTTTCAAAAAAAATCCCCGCGAAAAGACGCCTGACGACGCTTCACGAGGACAACTGTACGCGGCCCGAAAACCAGGCGCGTCTCTCAGGTCAAGCCCTAATGCGGGAATAAATCCCGCAACCCAAAGGGACCTTCACGGCCCGTACCTAAAGGTATTTCCTTTGGTTACAAATAAGTACTCTTACCAGACCCAGCAGAGCTGGATAAGTTTCTTCATCAGGACATCCCCTTCGGGGATAACCCGTGAAGCACTTAACATTTTCTTGTGTTTGTTATCTGAAAAACGTTAAAAAAACCAGAAAATAACCTGCAAGCTACTAATCCAGAAGAAATTCAACCGGATTCACCGCCTTACCGTCCACAACCACCTCATAGTGAAGGTGAGGACCGGTACTGCGCCCGGTATTGCCCAATTTACCTAGTTCCTGACCACGCACCACGGCATCTCCGTTCTTCACGCCGATCTGCGAGAGATGTCCATACCTGGTGATTTTACCAAGACCATGATCAATTGTGACCAGCTTGCCGTAACCGCTCTGATGACCGGCAAAAACCACCCGTCCATCAGCGGTCGCGACCACTGGCGTGCCGACCCGGTTGACGATATCAACCCCTTTATGCAGTTCCCGCCGCTGGGTAAAGGGAGAGGAACGATAACCGAACGGAGAGCTGATCCAGCCGCGTACCGGCCAGATTGACGGGGTAAAATTAAGCAGCGACTGTTGTTCGCTTAAATGGTTATTGAGACAACCGAGGGCATTCTCCTCCGCCGCAATTTCCAGCTCCAGCCGCTGCAGTTCGCGATGCATCGCGGCAAGCTGCGCCTTGCGTTCCTCGTCGAGGCTGGAAACCGTCAGCGCGCTGGCCAGCGGATCGGGGCCGCCGACGCCGCGAAGATCAAGGCTTTCCGGCACCACCGCGAGATTGGCCAGAACCTTGATTTTAGCATTACTCTGGCGCAGATGCAGAACTTTGTCGTTGAGATCGGCCACGCGCTGGGAGAAAAAAACAACCTGTTTTTCAAGCTCTCGATTTTTACTTGCCAAACGAGCGTAATCATTGATATTGTGCAGATTGACAAGATACAGGGCGATCGCCACCAGGGCCCCGATAAAAACCGCGCTGACCAGCGGCATCGCCAGCCAGAAAAACCTTTTAATTTGCCTGACCGGAAGCGTCAGCTTGCGGTGCACACCCTTGCCACTGCGAAAAACAACCAGCGTATATTGATCTTCTCGGTTCATCGAAACGACATATCTCCATCTTGACCGCGGCCGAAAAAGGCGCAGAGAAATCTTTTGCAGAATAACGGCCATTAATAGCAAAATCCAGCCCAGATGTCAATATTTTAGCTTCCGGTGCCCGGACCGATAAAGCTTAGAGCCCGGTATACCTACGACAGAACAAGGAACACGATCATGATCAAGATCGAGGTTAATGCCACAAAAACCGAAGCCCGGCTGACCATCCTCCCCGACCAGGAGGGAGAACCGAAAGTCAGCGCCGGGCAACTGGCCGGAGCCCTTAAATTAAACAACATCGTCTCGGGAATCAGCAAGAAAAATCTTCAAGACATCATCGTGCGTTTCAATCAGAATCCGGAACAACCTGCCTCAACCATCATCGCCATGGAAATACCGGTCAGAGAAACCATTCAACACCAATATCAGTTTCATTTTTCCAGTGGCAAGAATATCGGTCAACTGCGAGGTAACGACAAGATCGACTACAAAAAGAAGGGAACCATCAGATACTTCGATATCGGCGACCCTCTGCTCATCGTCACTCTCGGCCGTGAGGGCGCACCCGGACGCCTGGTCGACGGCACCATTGTCGCCTGCGCCCCCCTGCAACCCCTGATCAAATACAGCGCCGGCACCGGGGTTGGGCTGGAAAGCGAGGAACATCGACTACTCTTCAAGGCCGAAACCTGCGGCCGCCCGCTCCTCAACAACAAAGTCCTGAGCATCGAAAACAGCCTTACCGTGGACGGCGATGTCGATCTCGAAACCGGCCACATCGAATTCGCAGGCCCGATCAGAATCGGCGGCAATCTGCTGGCCGGATTCCATGTTATCTCCAACTCGGATGTAACCATCGGCAACACCCTCAGCGGCTCGGTCCGCACCCGAAGTAACCTGCTCGTCCGAGGCGGCATCATCGGCGCCGACCATCAGAAAATCGCGGTGGCCGGCGATCTGGCCTGCGATTTTATTTCCGGGGTCAGTCATCTGCAGACCGGCGGCAACCTCAACGTCAACAAACACATTATCAACAGCCGGATAGTCGCCGCCAAGAACGTGACCTGCGGGGAAATGATTACCGGCGACTGCTGGATCACGGCTTTTAACGGGGTCACCTGCACAGAACTCGGCAGCGACCAAGGCAGCAACGTCCGCATTGAGGTCGGCGGCAACAAGGAACTCAAAGGCAGAATAAAAAAGATCGAGGAATTCATGGAACCTCTGACTAGTCGGTCATTCGCCATCATTGATCAAATGGGGCTGCAGGCGCTCATAAAAAAGGATATTTCCCTGGTACCGGAGGCCAGCCGCGCCCAGGCCGAAAAGCTTTTTCAGCAGTACGCAACCCTGGAAAACGATATCAGCCGCCTGAAACATAAAAAGCATGAACTTGAGAAGATGATCGAACTCGGTCTCCAATCCAGGGTCACGATCAGAAAACGCGTCTACCCGGGAACCGTCATCAAGATCGGCCAGGAGCTTTACGAAGTCAAACGGGAAAACAACGGACCGCTTGAGTTTTTTTTCGACAACCGGGAAAAGGTCATCACCTTTGAATATCTCCGCTAGCCTCAGGTTCAGCCTTTCCGCTTTACTCGCTTTTCGGCCTGTGCTATGAAGCAGGCATGCGAAAAATCGGGATTGTCACCAAGCGCAGAAGCGCCCGGGCCCTGGAAATCGGGGTCAAACTGGGACTCTGGCTGCGCGAGCGAAAAGTTGCAGTTCTCTGCGAAGAGGAACTGGCGGCGGAGCTGTACCTGGCAAAGGCCGACAAAAACTCGATCACCGGGAACGCCGACCTGATTGTCGTTCTCGGCGGCGACGGCACCCTGCTCAGCATCGCCCGACACATTTCACGTCGCGACCTGCCGCTGCTGGGCGTGAACCTGGGTGGGCTCGGCTTCCTGACCGCGATCACCCTGGACGAGCTCTTTCCGGTGATGCAGGAGGTTCTGAACGGCAATTTCAACCTCAGCACCCGCATGATTCTGAAGGTGGTCCTCCATCGTCGGAGTCTGCCGCCATCCACTCACAACGTTCTCAATGACGTGGTCATCAACAAGGGAGCCATGGCTCGGATTATTGACCTTGAAACCGTCATCGACGGCAACCTGGTCAACAATTTCAAAGCCGACGGCCTGATTTTCTCAACCCCGACCGGTTCGACCGGCTATTCCCTGTCCGCCGGCGGTCCCATTGTCTATCCGACCCTCGACTGCATCACGATCGCCCCGATCTGTCCCCATACCCTTTCGAATCGGCCTCTCATTGTCGCCCCGAATGTCACCATCGAAACCACTCTGACCTCAATCGACAGTGACGATGTCTTTGTCACCCTGGATGGACAAACCGGATTTCCCCTGCGGTCTCTGGACCGCATCACCATCACCCGGGCCGAGCATAACATCAAGCTGGTCACCTCCCCCAGCAAAACCTATTTCGAGGTCCTGCGTAACAAGCTCAAATGGGGAGAACGCTATCAGAATCTGGAAACCTGAAATAAACATTCAAAATCATCCCTACACGCCATGCTAAAACAACTGAGTATCAGCAACTACAAACTGATTGATCATATCGAATGTGAATTCGGCCCTGGACTGACGGTTTTGACCGGCGAGACCGGAGCCGGCAAGTCGATCATCATCGGAGCCCTGAGAACCTTGCTCGAAGGCCTTTCGGAATCTGATATTTTCCTGGCCGAAGAGCGGCCGGTCACGATCAGCGCGATTTTTTCCGCGCCTCAAAACCCGGCCTTCCATCAACGTCTGGCAGCCAGCGGTCTGGGCGAGCAGCCGGAGGAAATCATTTTGCGCCGGCAGATCGGGCGCCGGCGCGACGGCGGGCTTACCAACCGCATCTACCTTAACGATCAACCGACCACCGGCGCCACGGCGTCCGACCTGGCCGGCCGGCTGCTGGAATTTGTCGACCAGCATCAACAGCATGAACTACGGGCCGCAAGCCAACCCCTGAAATTACTCGACAGTTTCGGCGGCCTGACCAGCCAACGCCGGGAATACAAGCTTCTTTTTGAGGATTTTCGCCGGCAGCGGCAGGCTTTTACCCAATGGCAACAGGAACTCCAGGAAGCCGCCCGGCAGATGGATTATCTGAGCCATCAGCTGACGGAACTCAATGCATCCCAGCTTGATCCCGAAGAAGAGACCGAATTGTTGCACCGACGCCGCCAGTACCAGCAGATCGGCCGGCTGCAGGAACTGGCCCGGGAAGCCGATCAGCTCTGCTACAGTGGTCAGGGCTCGATCCTGGACCGTTGCTACCGGCTGCAGGAAATCAGCGATGAACTTTCCCGCCGGGATGAGCAGGCTCCGGTCACCCGGGAACTGCTTACCGACATCATTGATCGCCTGCAGGAAATCAACCGGGACCAACAGAAATATCTTGCCGGTCTGGAGATTGACGAAGAAACCATAGAAAAAACCGAAACCCGTCTGGCTCAGCTCGAACGTCTGAAAAGAAAATTCGCCACCGACATTCAGGGTCTATTGGCGTTGGAAAAGGAACTTACCGAAAAACTTAGCCGCTGGGAACAGCGCGACCAGGAAAGCGGGCGCCGGCAGCGGGAGCTGGCCGCCAAGCAGGGGAAAATGGAGGCGGCGGCCGAGGCTTTAAGCCAGACTCGAAGTGCGCAAGCGAAACTGCTTGAAGAAACCGTGAGCGGCCATCTGCGCGATCTCAATCTGGCCCAGGCACGATTTCAAATCAGCCTGGAAAAAACTACCTGTAGCGCCACGGGCGCCGACCAGGTCAATTTTCTTTTTTCCGCCAATCCCGGCAGCGCTCCGGCACCGCTCGGAGAGATCGCCTCCGGCGGGGAGCTCTCCCGCCTGCTGCTGGCCCTGCGCACGGCCGCGGCCGCCCGCGCTGAATTGCCCACCATGATTTTCGATGAAATCGATACCGGTCTCGGCGGCGCCGCGGCCGGCGCGGTCGGACGCAAGATCGCCGCCATCGCGCGCAACTGCCAGGTCATTACCATCACGCACCTGCCCCAGGTCGCTGCCCACGCCGACCAGCATTATGTAATCAATAAACAAAGCTGCCCCGAGGAGGAGAAAACCACCATCATGCTCAACGAAATCAGTCTGGCATCGGAAACCGCCGTCATTGAAGAGCTGGCCCGCATGGGCAGCAGCGGCAAGATCACTCGGGAAGCCCTCGACCACGCCCGGGCTCTGCGGGCAGAAGCCGGCAAGGGAGGACGGAAATGATTCGACCAGCCCTGATCAAAGATGTCAAAATCATTCAGAAAGCCCTTGATCACTATGCCAAACAAGGGCTGCTGCTGCCCCGTTCCCTCAACGACCTCTACGACAATCTCCGCGATTTTGTGGTCGACGATTCCGAAAACGGCATTCTTGGGGTCAGCTCGCTGCATGTCTGTTGGGACGATCTCGGAGAGATCCGCTCCCTGGCGGTCCTGCCGCCCGCAACGAAGCAGGGGATCGGCAGCCGGCTGGTCAGCGCCTGCGAGGCCGAGGCCCGGCGTCTGGGCCTGCAAAGGGTTTTCACGCTGACCTACCAGGAAAACTTCTTCGCCCGTCAGGGCTATCAGGTGACCGACAAAAACCTCCTGCCTCACAAGGTCTGGCGCGATTGCCTGAGCTGCGTCAAATTTCCCGACTGTGACGAAATCGCCATGATTAAAACTCTGCAGGTTTAAGGGCCGGAGTTAGCTCCGGCTTTTTTTCATTGCAGGGCGGCCGCCAGCATCTCCGCCGCGATGAAAGCCGAGCTGATGGTGCGCAATTCACCATGGACGAGCACCACCGCCGCGGCTACGGACCGACCGTGGCGCGGATCCTTACCGAAACCGGCGAACCATTCACAGCGGCGTCCGCTGTCGGGCATGTCCAGACTGCCGGTTTTACCCCCGATATCCCAGTCAGCGTAAACCTTTTTCCGTTTCAGGTGCTGAAAGGATTTGCTGGCGGTACCGTATTTGACCGTGGCCCGCATCATCCCGACAAGCTCGACGCAGGCCTTTTGATCCTCCAGACAAACCTGCGGCCTTTCCTCCTGGCGATAAAACATTTCGCCGCCGTCGGCGGCAACCACCCGTTCGACCAGATAAGGACGCAACAGTCGCCCCTCGGCAACCGGCATCCCCACCAGCAGGGCGGCATGCAGAGGCGAAATTGTCGTGCTTTTGATAAAACCACTGGCGGCTTCGGCCCGGCGGTAGGGATTCGAGGTGACCGCCAGTTTGCTGGCCGGAAGCTCCAGATCGAACTCAAGCGGGCGGTTAAAGGCAAATTTACGGCCCAGTTCAAGCAGTTCTTCGGCATCGAAAAGATCAACCCCGAAACGCCCGAAAATCGGATTGACGCTCCGGGCAAAGGCCTCTTCCAGAGAGAGGTGCTGCTCACGGAAACGATAGCGGGAAGTGGCCAGACCCAGCTGATATTTGTAAAGGGTATGATAGCGGCCGATCACCGGATAACGGGCGTTACCGGCCACGCCGGATTTTTCCATGACCCCGTAAGCAGTGACGATTTTAAACAGTGAAGCCGCCGGGAAAATCGGAGTCAGACAAAGTGGACCCACATCGGCATCAACAATCCGCCCGGCCTCGTCCGCATGCCGATATTCGGCCATGGCGCTGATCGCTCCGCTTTCCAGATCAAGCAGTACCCCGGCGCCGATCTGAGGCTTGTAGCGGTGCAGCAAGAGCTGCAATAATTTCTGCAATTCAGGATCAATACTAGTGTAAACCGTCAGGGGCAGACCCGCGGCTGAAATCGCGGGCAGGGTGGTTTTGCATTCGGAAGCCGAGAAATAACGGTCTGGAACCAGCTGGGCCAGTTCGGTTGCGGTGACCGCCTGCTGCCAGACCGCCGGTTCAAGCGGAGAGCTGAAATCTTCAGCCAGCAACAAGGGAACTTTTTTCAGGGGCAGTCCCATCCGGTACAACCCCAGGCCTAGAAGCAGAAGAAAAACCACCCCGCCCCAAGCTCCCAGAGCCCAGAATCGAGGCAACTCTGCGCCGGCCAGTCGGGCCCGCCAGATTAACCAGGGATTATTTCGCAACAAGATCACTCAAATTCGGGCCGCGGCAAGATTGACCAACCGACAATCAAGCGCCCGCAGAACTGCGGGCGCCCCTTCTGAACCGACAAAAGCCCAGGCCCCGTCAACGGCCGGACGATTGCGGCCGCGGCCCGGTATAAACGGCAAAATCCCTGATCAGGCGCTCCCCTTTCCAGGAAGACAGGCGAAACGGCTCCGCCACGGCCGAAGAAACGGCGGGATATCCGCCATCCTCCGACGCCAACAGAGCGAGTCTGAATTCATCCTGCGCGCCGCGCAGGATGAATTCATAACAAGGCCGGCTGAATTCGGCACCGGAGCGTTCAGCCAGAAAGCTTTCACATTTGAGCCCCGCCAGGCCATCAAGCAATTCCGCCACCGCCGAGGCCGTCACCGGGCTGCCATCGGGCAGCTGCCAACCGCTTAACTCCGGGCTTCCCGGTACCGGGGCGGAGGCGGTGGAAAGCCCGCCGGCCGGGTCTGCGGCCCCGGTCTCAGCCGGGGTTTCCGACTCGGTCCGGCCCTCGTCCACAGGCTGGTTTTCCAGCGGCAGGCGAATCATTTTCAAACTTTCAAACTTTCCGTCCGCAAATCTTTCCAGAACAATTTCATTCAGGCTTTCCCGTTGTTCCGGGGTGATGCTCAGCACCTGTTTATCCCGAAGGTCATCAAGCGTGGTAAAAAAATTACTTTGCAGGTTGCCCAACACCTGATAAACCCTGGGGTCTTCACCTAACCGTATATAGCTCTGGCGCAACGACGCACTACTCTTGCCGATCTCCAGCCGCCGCAGAAGTTTATCCCCGGCATACAGGGCCACGCTTATTCTTTTTTCCGGATCAAGTTCATACAGCTGGTAGTTGCCTTTTTCAGAGATCAGGGCCACCGGTTGCAGCTCTTTCAGTTTATCAAGCATCGAGGCAACCCGGGTGCCGTCGGCCCGATACTTTTCCGCGCCGATCAACCAGATTTCATCCTCCCGGCGCAGCTCAATCCGTTCCTTACCCTTTTCCAGAAGCAAGCGGTCCGCGACCTCGCTGAAAGCCGACAGCTGAGGCAACTGATAATTGGTTTTGCCCTTTTTCTGATAAAAAAGCAGTGCGCCAAGCCCGACAATCACCGCCAGCAAAAGCAAAAATTCTTTTTTCATGGTTTTCACCTTGATTTGCTCAGAGTTAAAGTTATCTCATACGGAGGCTGCCCCCGCAACCCGAAAGCGAAGCTTTCGACCCGTACCTGACGACTCCCGAGGGTTGCAAATAAGTTTCATCAGATCATTTCCTGTTTTTTTCAACACGAAAATGATCCCTGAATGAAGTACCGAGGCGGAGAACAACCCCCGCGCCTCAGATTGTTTCCCTTAACTGAACCTCTGTTTCAGTTTACGGCGGCGGGCCCCGCGTTTAAGCCAGGCCATGATGCCGGCCAGAACCACCAGCAGAGGCAGGCCAATGAGATTGGCCCCCTTGATCAGGGCACGATTTTCCGGAGAAATTTTGACCAGAGGATTAAAGCTCTGGGTTTTGCTGCGCATCACCGCCTGCTCCTCGCGCCCATTAAGGTAATCGATCATATTCATCAGCAACTGGGCATTAGGAGTGGAACCCGCCTCATCAACAATATTATCCCGCAGAATATCGGCGGAGCCGACCACGAGCAGGGCGCCGGGCCGACCCGTTTCCAGCCGTTCGCCATGGCTTTCCAAAAGCCCTTCGGTCAGCAGCGGATTCTGCGACGGTGCTTTAGCCGCCGCACTGTCGTCCTGGTTCTCAGCTTCATCCTGAGTTTCAGCGATCTTCTCAGCCGGTTTCTCCGGTAGCGGCTGCCCGCTGAAATAACTGCCGAAGGAGCCCTCCAGTAAAGCGGCCAGGGTGTGGGAAGCAAAGGCGTCGGCTTCAGCCGGGGGCTGCATGAACATCGGATTGAGATCGACCCGCCCCCGCATGAGCCAGGATTTATCCGATGAGGAAAAAAGTCGAGTCGCCGTGAGGCCACGGGCCTTCAGGGCGTCTGCGTCAAGCTCCAGAGGCGCCGCCTTGAGCATCACCAGGCCCTTGATGTTACTAATAAAAGGATAGTCCTTATTGATATGACGGCTCTGAATCAACGGGGCAAAATAGATGGGCTGTTCTCCGCCGCCCTGGTTCTGTGGCAGCTGCTGCTTGAAGCATTCCTGATCAAGCACATAGGCCGGCTCGATCTTTACGCCATGGTGCGCCAACAGTTTTTCCAGACCGGTCTGCACCGGCACATAGCTTGGGCCCTGTCCCATCATCATCTGCTGCTGAGAGGGCTTCAGCTCATCGAAGGGATCATAGAAGACCGCCAGTTTATTGCCCCGCAAAAGAAACTGATCCAGCAGGTACAGTTCATAATCAGAAAATTTTTCCGTCGGCCGGGCGATAATCAAGGTTCGGATTCCGGCCAGCGAACTCATTTTTTCCAGGCTCACCGACTCCGGGGCATACTCGCGGCTGAGTAGGACGTTAAAATGCGAGGCCGCTTCCGAACGCGGCTGCCCCGGCATGGCCATCGCTTCCAGGGGAAGGGTGCCGTGACTGCTCAGGTAGCCGATCTTTTCATTGATCCCGATCACATCCTCGACCGCGACATTGAGTATTTCCTCGAGTTCCTCAACCGAAGCCATCATGTACTGGGTACCGAAAATCGGAACCTTGACCGCTGAAATCAGAGGCAGACTCCGGCTTTCGCCGGACAGGGAGATTCGCAGCCCGGCGTAACCATGATCTTCAGGAATGATCTGCCCCTGACGGTTCCGAAACTCTTTCCACTTGAGTTCCATAATCTGCTTGTCAACGGCGGCGGTGGCCGCGGCCGTTGAGCTTGAAGGATCAAGGAATTCATAATCAAGTCGCTCGTAGAGCCGCCCATTGAGACGGCCGACCAGCTCCGCCACCCTCCGAGGCACGTCTTCCAGACCATTAAGATTCAGATAAGGACCTACCGCCTGCAGCGAAGACGAGAGAAACAACTCGATTTTAACCTTTTCCGGCAAGGCCAGCAGACGGCTGATCTTGTTGTTCATACGCTTGATCGCGGTGGTCAACCGGTATTCCAGTCCTTCGGTCGAAGTGATCGCGGGCAGGGTCTCGACCAGATCGCCATGAATCATGACCAGGCCCATGTAGGCTTTCTGAAACTTAACCTCATCCTGCTCAATCGCGCGAATCTGCACCGGCTGGATGCCGTAACTACGCGCCTGCTCCTGATTGATCAGAGCGGACTCGTCGTCGCCGCCGGGGTTATAGAACTGATAGTTGAAATACTGGTTTCCGGCCAGGGCATATTCCTGCAACAGATCATGGACATAGCGTTCCACCCCGTTATAGGGAGCCGGTAGATTGGCACTGAAAAAAACCTTGAAGGTCAGAGGCTCGGAAAGGGTGGCCACCACTTCGCGGCTTACCGGAGACAGGGAGTAAACCCGGTTGGCGGTCAGATCAAAGCGGGTAAAGAGATTAACCCCAACCAGATTGATCAGAACCACCACCAGAACATACAGCAAAACCTTACCATAGCGGCCCAAAGGGCCGTTTTGAGGAAACTGTGGATTTTTTTTCACGATCATAAGCTCCTAACGCGGGTAAAACCCGCGGGCAAGGGCTCCTGGCCGGCCGGGGCTTCGGCTTTCAAACCGGGCAGACGGTCGGCCGGGGCGCTAATTTCTTTCTTTCAGCACAAACGCCGTGACATAAAGGGAGAGAAAGATAACACTGAGAAAATAAATCAGGTCCCGAGTATCAACGATGCCCCGGGCGATGTTCTGAAAATGGGTTGTCGCCCCCAGATAAGCAAAAACCGGCAGAACCCCTTCCGGAACAAAAAACAACATGCGGTCAAAAATGGTCAGCATGAAACAAAAAGCCATGCCGATGATAAACGCGATAATCTGGTTTTTGGTCAGGGAAGAAGCCAACAAGCCGATACCGGTGTAGGCCCCGGCTAACAGTAGGGCCCCGAAATAACCACCGAAAACCGGCCCCCAGTCGAGATCGCCAAGCAGGGCCGCGCTGAAGGCGTAGGCCAGGGTCGGGAGCAGCATCAGGGCGACAAAGACCAGGGCCGCGAGAAATTTGCCCACAACGATCCCGGCCCTGGTTATCGGCAGGGTGGCGAGCAACTCAAAAGAACCGCTGTTAAGTTCCTCGGCAAACAGACGCATGGTCACGGCCGGAATCACGAAGGCAAAAATAATCGGCAGCTGGCTGAAAAAATTGCGCAGCTCGGCCTGATTATAGAGAAAGAACGTGGAAAAGAAAAACCACCCCGAAAGCAGCAGGAACGTGGTAATCACGATATAGGCGATCGGAGAGAAGAAATAACCCTGAAGCTCTTTCTGAAAAACGGTTATGGTCCGGTTCATGATCAATTTCCCCTTGTCAGTTGCGCAAAGATATTCTCCAGAGTCTCGGTCCGGCGATGAAAATCAAGCAGATTCCAGCCCTGCTCGCGAATCACCTGATAAAGAGCGGCACGAATATCCTGAGCCTCCTGGCTTAACACCGTAAACTTCAGCTGCCCGGCCTCATCCGTCGATTCCTCGACCCGAGCCACCCCGGCAACCCGACCGAGCTTTTCACGCACTCCGTCAGCGGTCACATTTTCAAGCACGATTTCGACTACGTCCCCGCCCCCGAACTGATGCACCAGACTGGCGGTCGCGCCGTCGGCGACAATCTGCCCGCGATTGATGATCACGACCCGGTCACAAGTGGCTTCGGCCTCACTCAGGATATGGGTTGAAAAAACCACGGTTTTCTGTTTTCCGATCTCCTTGATCAGATTTCTGATTTCGATAATCTGGTTCGGATCCAGCCCGGAGGTCGGCTCGTCGAGAACCAGGATCTCCGGATCGCCCATCATCGCGTGCGCCAGTCCAACCCGCTGTTTATAGCCCTTGGAAAGCTCGTGCACGGCCTTGTGGGCCACCTCTTTCAGACCGCAAAGTTCAATCAGAGAGCCGATTCTCGTGACCCTGGCGGAGCCTTCCAGCCCCCGCATCGCGGCCACATAGGCCAGATAATCATACACCAGCATGTCGCCATAGAGCGGAGCCGATTCCGGCAGATAACCGATCAGGCCGCGAATCTGCAGAGAATGCTCCACCACATTGTATGAACCAACCGTGATATTGCCCGAGGTCGGCTGCAGAAAACCGGTCAGAATCCGCATGGTCGTGGTCTTACCGGCGCCGTTGGGCCCGAGCAAACCTAAAATCTCGCCCTGCTTGATAGTGAAAACAAGGTCGCTCAAGGCCTGAAAATCGCCATAGATTTTATTTAATTTCTGAATTTCAATCACTTTACCGTTCTCCCTTTTCCACTCATACAGCTAACCTCCGCTAAAGCAATAAAAAACAAAAATGCCCATCCCTGAGCAGACAAAATAATTGAGGTTCCCGAAAGCACCCACCGGAAACCCCACCACCCTGCATCAAATTTTCCCGCGCCCCTTCTCGGGAAAGGGCCGATTTTAATCAAATCATCATAAATGTCAAGCCTCAAGGCCACCCCAAATGATTAATTTTTCCTAACCGGAACCCCGCTTGCCCGCTGTGGGCTAAAGGCCTTCACGGTCAACCTCGGCTGCCCCGCCCTCGTTTTCCAGGGCAAGCAGACGTTCCGCTTCCGTCTCCGGCAAGGCTTCCACCTCGCGCAGCACCCGGGCCATGGCCCGAGTGCGAACCCCGGTTTTATCAATCGTCGTCGAGGCCGTATCCAGTTGTTTCTTGAGCCGTTCCAGAGTTGTGCCGAAACGCTCGAATTCAGTTTTGACCGCAGCCAGCAGTTTCCAGACCTCACTGGAACGCTTCTCGATGGCCAGGGTGCGAAATCCCATCCGCAGGCTGTTGAGCAACGCCGCCAAGGTGGTCGGCCCGGCAATCACAATACGGAACTGCTGCTGCAGGGCTTCCACCAGTCCGGGCCGGCGCAAAGCCTCCGCGTACAGCCCCTCGGTGGGCAGAAACATGATGGCAAAATCGGTGGTCCGGGGCGGATCCAGATATTTTAAGGCGATTTCGCGGGCCGACCCCTGCAGCGAGCGCAGCAGGGCCCCGGTCGCTTTCTCCTCGGCCTCGGCATCGGCAGACGCCGCCGCCTCGAGCAGACGCTGATAGTCCTCCTGGGGAAACTTGGCGTCAATCGGCAGCCAGACCACCGCCTCGGCGGTGCTTCCCGGCAGACGCACGGCATATTCGACGATCTCTCCGCTCCCGGCTTTGGGCTGAACATTACGAGCGTACTGTTCCGGAGTCAGAATCTGCCCGAGAATATCGCCCAACTGAAACTCACCCCAGGTGCCCCGGGCCTTGACATTGGTCAGCATGCGTTTGAGATCGCCGACCCCGCTCGCCAGATTACGCATGTCGCCCAAGCCACGCTGCACCGCCTCCAGACGCTCACTGACCAGTCGGAAAGACTCGCCCAGGCGCTTTTCCAGGGTGCTCTGCAGCTTCTCATCGACCGTGCGCCGCATTTCTTCGAGTTTTTTATCGTTATTTTCCTGGAGTCCCTGCAGCTGTCGCGCCACGGCTTCGCGCAACCGTTCTAGTCGCGTTTCATTGGCCGCGGCCAACTCCCGCACCCGTTGTTCCACCGCGCCCAGACCCTCGCCCTGCAAACGCCCGAGCTCGCCGACGGCAGCCAGCACAGTTTTTCCGGCCCGGCTCTGCCCGGCAGCCAGTTCTTCACGTAAAAGTCTGGCCGCGGCCGCCGCTTCTTCGCGATGCAAGCGAAACTCCCGGCCCAAAAGAGCTTCCAGATCCTGGCGTCGGCCCAGCCGCCACCAGACCAGAAACCACAGCAGCAGACAGAGCAGCGACAATACAGCCGCCACTCCCGCGGGAGAACACCAAACCATCGACCACAGCTTGTCCATTCAACGTTTCCGCCCGGCTATGATTTTCGACCTGCGGCGGGCACCGGAAACATCCGCAAGCGGTTTATTCATAGCGCAATGCATCAATAGGATTCAGGTGCGCGGCTTTCCGGGCGGGGAAATAACCAAAAGCCACCCCTACGGCTCCGGAAAAGAAAAAGGCCGCGGCCACGACTCCGGTTCGCAAAACAAAGGGCACGCCGATCAGGCGGGAGCCGAGACCGGCGGCGACCAAACCCACAACGATGCCGATCAGGCCGCCGAAACAGGCGAGCACCACGGCCTCCACCAGAAACTGGAGCAACACATTCCGTTCCAGGGCGCCGATAGCCAGACGAATGCCGATTTCTCGGGTTCTTTCGGTCACCGAAACCATCATAATATTCATGATGCCGATGCCGCCCACCAGCAGGCTGACGCCGGCCACGGCGCTCAGCAACGCGGTCATGACCGTCGTCGTTCCGGTCAGGGTATCAATGATTTCCTTCATGTCGCGCACATTAAAATCGTCATCCCGCCTCTCCGTGATATGCCGTCGTTCACGCATCAGACTTTCGATATCATATTTGACGGTTTCCGTGGCGACGCCGTCGCGGACGGCCACGATGATCGACTTCACGTCGCTATTACCGATGATTCGGCGCTGCAGCGTACGCAAAGGAATAACCACGATATCATCCTGATCATTACCGAAAGTGGATTGTCCCTTGGCCTGCAGCTCGCCTATCACCTTGAAGGAAATTTTTCCCAGACGGATCACCCGACCGACCGCCGCTTCATTACCGAAAAGAGACTGGCGCACCGTTCGGCCCAGCAGACAGACGCTCTTCCCGGCTTTCATTTCAGTTTCCATGAAAACCCGCCCCTCCTTGAGCTGCCAATCCTGCGCGGTGAAAAAGGCGTTGGAGGTCCCGGTAATCGAAGTCGACCAGTTGGCGCCGCCGACAATCGCCTGCGCCGTGGCCGTCGCCGTCGGCGCCACCGCCAACAGCCCGGGAACGCTGTTTTCAATGGCCGTGACATCGGCGGCGACAAAGGCCGGGGCGCTGGTGCTAGCGCCGCCCATCCCGCGCATGAACTGGCCCATGCGCACATATAGAAGGTTACTGCCCAGTCGGGAAATATCGCTTGAGACCTTTAGGGTCGCGCCGCTGCCCAGGATAACCATGGTGATAACGGCGGCCACCCCGATCGGGCCCGGCTTGAAAAAAACTATCCCGGAACAATCTTCTGCGGTTTCAAAGAGGGTGAGAAATTGGCCCGACATGTAGCCGGCGGCGATGTTTTTGTTTTTCCCTCGAAAACCGATACCTTCGGGGTCGTCATGCTCGAGGCCATGGCCTGCGGCCTGCCGATCGCCGCCTATCCGGTGACCGGTCCGGCCGCTATCGTCAAGCCCGGGATTACCGGTTTTCTCAGCCACGATCTCCGCCAGGCCGCCCTCGACTGTCTCAAACTCAAGCGCCGGGACTGCCGGCTTCAGGCTGCGGATTTTACCTGGGAGAAGGTTACCGACATCTTTCTCCGCGCTCTGCCCGCCGCGCACGCCCCGGCGCCGCGACCGGCCCGGGGCCCGGTCCGACTGCTGTCGGGAACCTCAATCGCATTTCCAGGTACCTGACCACGGCCCAACCAGTCGAATATCCGACCTCCGGCAGCCGCCCCCTGAACTTTTCCCACTTAGCGCCGCCGCGCCTCTACCGTGATGGCGCGGCCCTGTCGGCTGGGGTTCACAAGCGATAGACATTTCGAGCAAAATCAAAGCGAGCCGGGTTTTCCCCGATTCCGCCGTTCAATACAGTCCTGAAAAACGTCTCAACCTTCTGGTTGGCGAGCGCGGAACCTTCAAAGTAAGCATGGGAATCACCGACATGCGGCTGATTTGTGAAATCAACATAGGTGGCCACTCTGGAATCAAGTTTTCTCAGATAATGCCCGAGCCGCGCCTGCTGTTTCTCGCCCATTTTCATGCGCGAGGCCTTTAGCGCGCTGTCTCTTTCATTGATCGTGATATACACGCGGTTACGACACTGAATCCTGTCCACCCAGGCGGCATGATCCTTGTTGTTGGTGTCCGCGGCCACCATCACCACGTTATCGAACAACAGATGGTCCGCGCTGTAGGTGGAGCTCTCAAGCAAATGCTTGAACAGGTAATTACCCATACTGTGCAGCATAAGATTTACGGTGAACGGACAGCGCTTGTGGACCTCTTTGGCAAAGTAGCGATCCCAGGCTTCCGCATTATCGGCGAATTTTTTTTCGGCTTTGGCTTCCAGCTCGGCCACATACTGATTGTTGAACTCCTTGAGCAATTCCTCCATTTTTTCCAGCACCCGGTCCAAGGCGCCGATGGACGCCAGCGCATCGCGTTTGTCGCTCTTGTAGCTCAGTAGGCCGTGCAGTCCGCCGCCGTTCGCCGGCCAGCTGAAGCAGACCACCTCCACGCCATAATTCGTCTCAAGCTGTTCGGCCCGGTTCAGCACAGCGGTCATATCGTTGTTGTAGCCATGCACAAACAACAACAGATTCTTGCCGGCCGTGGGTGATTTTGCCGACCCGCCATGGCCGGAACAGCGCTCCAGAAGCTTGCGCGCCGCATAGGCGCTGGCGGGATAGGTTTTGCCGGGGTCAAGTCCAACGCTGGTCGCCATCGGGGAAGTAAGCAGATCCGGCAAAACATCGACATGCCAGGCTTCCCCCTTGCGGGTAACTTCAGCCAGGCGCAATTGATTGGGGCCGGCGGCGGGGATTTTGCCGAAAGCCTCCTGCTCAGAATGTTTGCTTTCATCCACAATACGATTCGTCACGATGTACATAATGCTCCTCCCTTTCTGCTTTTCCGCCGCGCTTGCCCGCGCCCGGACTGAGTTTGTCGTTCAATTGAAAACAACAACCTCACCTGTGCGGGAGTGGGTCCCGCAACCCCATACCGGCCCTTCTTACGTCCCGCATTTTACGATACTCCCGATGGTCCATAAAGCCGATCGCGGCAAAGGCTCCGACGCGAGAAAGGAGGCGAGTGCCGCACAAAGCGCAACAAGCCCACCCCGTCCTGGCGGCGCAACTGGGAGCGAATCACTCCGTTCTTTGCCTACCCTCAAGATATCCGCAAGGTCATTTACACGACCAATGCCATCGAATCGTTGAACATGTCACTGCGTAAAGTGACCAAAAACCGAGGCTCATTCCCTAATGACACCGCT
>DSCM01000019.1 GCA_011049115.1 Pseudomonadota bacterium | reverse complement strand
GACTGCCGCTACCCCTTTTTCATCCGACGACCGGACGGGTAATCGTCCTTGACCTCTCGCTTTCGATGCGGGTTCAGGATCTCAAGCCATCACGTCTGGAACGGGCCCGTTACCTACTTACCGACCTGATTAAAGGCGGGGCCGGCCAGGAGCAGGGACTGGTGATCTTCGCCGGTGATGCTTTCATCGTCACCCCACTGACCGATGACCGGAACACACTGCTCAACCTGTTGCCGGGGCTGACTACCGATACTCCTCCGGTGCAGGGCAGCCGCGCCGACCGGGGTCTGGAAGAGGCTGAAAACCTGCTTCAACGTAGCGCCGTCCGCGGGGGCCGCATCATACTCATCACTGATGACGCCGATCAAAGAACCATCCATACCGCCGCCCGACTGCGGGCCGCCGGTCATCGCATCGAGGTGATCGCCGTCGGCAGCCCCCAGGGAGCACCGATTCCCCTGAACGAAGGCGGTTTTTTAAAGGACAATAACGGCCTGATCGTGGTTCCGGTACCCGATTTTCAGAGTCTGCAAGCCACGGCGCGGGCAGGTGGCGGACGTTACTTCACCCTGGAGCAAGCTGAAAAATCCCTGGACGAGCTCAACCACGAGGAAACCAAATGGACCGAGAATCATAAACAAAGCGAACAATTCGGTGAACAATGGCGGGATTACGGACCCTGGCTCCTGCTGCCGCTGCTGCTCTTAGCTTCGCTCTGCTTTCGTAAAGGCTGGCTCATGCTTCTGCTTCTGGGACTGAGCGGCCTTGCCGCCCGGGATAGCGCCGCCGCCGACCGGCAAAGTCTCTGGCTCAATCTCTGGCAACGCCCCGAACAACAGGCCGCTCAGGCTTTTGCTGAGAACGACTGGGCTGCTGTCGACAAGTTCAGCCAGCTGCCGCAATGGCGGGCGGCGGCTCTCTACCGCGCCGGAAAGTTCAAAGAAGCCGCCGCTGCTCTGGAAACTCTCGATTCCAGCCGGGATCATTATAATCGGGGCAACGCCCTGGCTCAGTTGGGGGCCTATGAGCAGGCGTTAGAGGCCTACGACCAGGCACTGGCCACCGAGCCACAGTTTGCCGACGCCCGTTTCAATCGCGACCTGGTCAAGCGCCTGTTACAGGAACCGCAAACACCATCTGCGGAACCGCCAGAGGAACAACCGGCAGAGCAGAAAACACCGGCCGACCAGGAAAGCCTGAACCAACCGGATTCGGAGGCATCATCCGGGCAAGAAAACCGCCCACAACAAAAGACCCCGCATCAGGAGCAGGCCGAATCAAGCTCCGAACAAAATCAGCTCCCTGCTGATGCTAGCGCTTCATCATCGACCGACCCGAACCGATCTTCATCCAATTTAAATCCGGCGGCCGATGAGCCGACGCCAAGTGAAGCGCCACAAAAAGCAGCAGAAAAAACAGAGCCTGACCCGACGGTCACGCCCCAGGAGGAAACAGGAACCACGCCAAAGGCCGAGGCTACGGAAAACGCCTCAAAAACGCTTGCGGCTGCCCCGGAAGACGAGGAAAACCCTTTGGATGCCCGGCAACAGGCCCTTGAGCAATGGCTGCGCCGGGTCCCGGACGATCCGGGCGGGCTTCTGCGAAAAAAATTTCTCTATCAATACCAGGACCGCGAAAAACGTTCTCGGGATCAACGCAATTATTAGCCGGGGAAACCCGCCCGAACTTAAGCCCTTTTTTCACTTAACGCAGGAATCCATTGCCATGAGACGACTTCTTTATCTTTGCCCGCTGCTGTTTCTGATGCTCGGCTTGAGCGGAGTTTTTCCGGCTTCAGGTCAAGCCGAAGTCCGGGCCTGGGTTGATCGGGAAAGCTTAAGCCTGGATGAAACCGTCCGACTGATCGTCGAGGTTGACGGCGCCATCAACCAGGTCTTCGGGCTCGACACCAGCCGGCTGGAAAATGATTTCGCGATTCTCAATCAATCCTCGAGCAGCAACATTCAGATCGTCAACGGATCGACTTCGGCGACCAAGACCTGGACCCTGGAATTAGAACCGAAAAAAATCGGCCGTCTGACGATTCCCCCTTTCACCCTTGGTGGCAAGTCAAGCCCGGCCCTGGAACTGACGGTAACCGCCCAGCCGACACCACTGCCGGGAAAGATTATGGACGGCGCCGAGGTCTTTGTCGAGGTTACACCAGAAAGCGAGACTCCGCCCTATATCCAGTCCCAGATAACTCTCGGCGTCAAGCTCTATATCAAGAAAACTCTTCCTCTGTACGAAGCCAGTCTGGAAGAACCGCGCCTGGAAAAAGCCGCGCTGATCAAACTCGGAGATGACCGCAGCTATCATAAAAAACTGAACAACGGTGTGGACTATCAGGTGATTGAACGAACATACGCGATCCTGGCCGAGGAGGGAACCACCCTCACGATCCCTCCCCTGCTTTTTCAGGGTTATGTCGGCGGCGGCCGCAGTCCGCTGTCAGATCCATTTTTAAACCGCCTGCCAAACCAAGGCAGACGCCTGCGGGCCCGCAGTCAGGAACTGAAGATCAACCTGCTGCCCCGCGCCGCGGAATTTACAGGTTCAGTCTGGCTGCCGGCTCGGGAGCTGACGATTCAGGAAAACTGGGAAGAAAATCAGACCTGCAGAGTGGGGGAACCGCTGACCAGAATTCTGAGGATCGAAGCCCTGGGCCTGAGCGCGGAACAACTTCCGCAGATCGGAACGGCGGACATCAGCCATTGCCGCCGCTACCCCGACCAGCCTGAGCTCCAAACCTCGGCCGACAATCTGCAGCTACATGCCGTCAAAACCCAGGCCATCGCGCTGATCCCGACCCAACCGGGGCTTCTGATTTTACCGGAAATCAAAATTGACTGGTGGGATGTAAAAAACCTTTGCCAGCGCCAGGCGGTGCTGCCGGAGCGCCGCCTGCAGATTCTGCCTCCAGACACCGCCAGCTCGGAGTCGGCCACAAAATCCACGCCGTCAATACCGCAGGCCGATTGCGACGTGGACCAACACAACACTCCGGAAAGCCGCTGCGAAAAAGTTGTGCCGCCCCCCTCACCCGCCGCGTTCAAAACGCCCCGCTACTGGCAGGGCGTCAGCCTGGGCCTTGCGCTCATCTGGCTGGCCACGCTTTTTCTCTGGCAACGGGAACGCCGCCAAGCTGAAAAACCGCGGCCGGCGGCAGAAAAAAAAGCGCCGACCAGCGAGGACCGCAGCCGCATCAAGGCCGCAGCCCTGGCCGACGACCCCAAGGCCGTCTATCAGGCCCTGCTCGACTGGGGGAGGGCTACCTGGCCACAGTCTCCCCCCTGCAACCTCAGGGAGCTGGCCACCAGACTTTCGCATCCGGAGATTGAAAAAGATTTTGCCGAACTTGAAAAAGAGCTTTTCAGCGCTACCGGAAACGGCCCATGGGCCGGGGAAATTTTCTGGCACAAACTGGAAAAAAATCTCAGGCCACGCCCAAGCTCTCCGAACGCTCATAAAAATCCGGCCCGACTGCCCCCGCTCTACCCTGGGACGACAACGGAAAAAACCTGAAAAACAACTCCGACGGCAGGACTCCGGACCCTTTAACATGGCCCGACATTCAGCCTAAGCCCCGGCAAGTCCCCAGCATGGCGGCGAATCCAGCGACAACGACCTTTTCTATTTGAGCAGGTCATCAAGTTTGCCGACGGCCTCCAGAGCGTACAGATCGTCACAGCCTCCGACATGATAACCCCCGATAAATATCTGGGGTACGGTTTTGCGTCCGCCGCTGCGCGTTTGAGCCTCTTCGACCAAAGCCGGATCACGACTGATATCAATTTCCCGATAAGCCGCCCCCTTGCGGCTCAACAGCTGTTTTGCCTTAATACAGTAAGGACATACCGAGGTGGAATAGATTACAACTTCAGCCATATCATGCTCCTTGTTAGCCGTCTTGATTTATTTCGTTGAGGTTTCTTTGGTTGTGATACTCTAAAATTGATCAGTTAAAGAGCTAGTGATTACGGAAAATTGACCACCCACAGCGACCTTTTCTGTATATGGTTTTAAAACCATATACAGAAAAGGTGAAAGGATGCTTAGGATGGATCAATATGAACATATCCGAACAGCCAATCGGGTATACGGTCACAGTCTCAGTAAGATTTCCAGAGATACTGGTCATTC
>DSCM01000018.1 GCA_011049115.1 Pseudomonadota bacterium | reverse complement strand
TAAGTTTTCAATGATATCAATTGTTTACCTCCAAAGTACATAGCATATCGCCATGAAAATATAAAGCAAAAAACATAATTTTTATAATATTTTTAATCATTTATCGTTCCCGGATGGAAACTAGTTAATTGGGGGACATAATACTTATTTCCGCGGAAATAAGTATTATGTCCCCCAATTAAAAAGATGTCCCCAATTAAGAAGGAGGGGCGCGGTATAAAAAACTTGATTTACTGTCTCATCGGGTATATTTTGCCGTCGCCAATAAAGGAGGTAGTCTCCTGGATATCGTGACGTGGTCCACCTTGGTGGGACGCTTTTGATCCGTGCTGTCGCGCCGGCCCGGCGGCATGCCGAAACCGGGGGAAATCACGAAGGTATAAGCCGGGCGTGCGGGTCGGAAAGGGAAAATTTCGTTATGATCGAGATGGTTTTTCATGGTCTTTCTTAACACGCTCTTTCTCTCCCTTTTCATCACCGTGGTGCTGGTGCCTTTTTTCCGGAGCCTGGCTTATAAAATAAATGCGGTCGACAAGCCCGACGAACGCAAGGTGCATGCCCGGCCAATGGCGCGGACCGGGGGTCTGGCGATGGCCGTCGGGGCCTTGTTGCCGTTGTTTCTCTGGGGGCAGGCGGAGGTTTTTCGGCCTTGGCTGCTGGCTTGTGCCATCATTGTGGGGGCCGGTTTTGTCGATGATCTGATCGGGCTTGGCCATCGGGCCAAGTTCGGAGCCCAGATTCTGGCCGCCGCCGTGGTCGTCCTTTACGGCGGCATCGCCATCACCAGCCTCGGCGCCCTGCTGCCGGACGGCTGGCTGCTGCCCGCCTGGCTTTCAATCCCTTTAAGCATCGTAGTTATCGTCGGGGTCACCAACGCCATCAATCTGGCCGACGGTCTCGACGGCCTGGCCGGCGGCATCACGGTTATTTCCTTTCTGTTGCTGGGTTATTTCGGCCTGCGCGCGGGCGATGCCGTGGTGGTGATGGTGGCCGCCGCCGTGATCGGGGCGATTTTCGGTTTTCTGCGCTACAATACTTACCCGGCGACCATCTTCATGGGCGACGCCGGCAGCCAGCTGCTCGGTTTTCTCGCGATCACGGTCTCCCTTTACCTGACCCGGACGGATGTGATCTACAGCCCCCTGTTACCGCTGCTGTTGCTGGGTTTTCCCATTCTCGACACCCTGACGGTCATGCTGGCCCGCATTTACAATGGCCGCTCGCCCTTTGCCGCCGACAAGAATCATTTTCACCACAAGCTGATGCGTCTGGGCCTGGCGCATCGGGAAGCGGTGCTGGCGATTTATCTGGTGCAGCTGGGGCTGGTGCTGGCCGCCTATCGTCTGCGTTTCAGCTCGGACTGGTTGATTCTCGGCTGGGCCCTCGGCATCGGGGCGGCGGTGAGCCTTTTTTTCTATCTGTCATCGCGCTTTGGTTGGCGTCTTACCCGGAAAGCGGAAAACCTTCCCGGAAATTTTCAGAAGATATTGGCCGAAGCCCATCTGCTGACCCGGGTTCTGAAAGTCCTTTTTTTGCTCCTGCGGATCAATTTCTCTCTGATCCTCCTGGTGGTGGTGTTGTCGATGGCCGAGATTCCGGGTTGGTTCGCCGGGTTGGCGCTGGCGCTTTCCGGAGTGGTCCTGGTCCTGATGCTCACCGGAAGTCGTCATTACGAATTTTTTCTGCGGACCGCCGTTTATCTGCCTCTGCCCCTGCTGGTGTACTGGGGCGCCGTGGCGCCGGCGGACGGTCGGATTTCGTGGTGCCGATGTTGCGGCGCCGGTTGGTTTTATGGGCCGCTCTACGTTTCTTTGATTATCTTTTCGCTGTTGTTGCTGAAGCTGACCCGGCGTGACGGCTATCAGAGCACGCCGCTGGATTTTCTGATTCTGATGACCGCGATCCTGCTGCCTTCGGTGGCGCCCGCGGAACTGGCCGGAGGGCAGGTGAAGACCCTGGCGATCAGGATTATTGCCGTTTTTTTCGCGCTGGAAGTGATTCTCGAGGAGTCCAGGACCAGAAATCTGGACCTGGGCCTGACGGTGGTCGGGGTGCTGTTGCTGGCGGGCTTGCGCTGGCTGACGGGGGCGGTCTGAAAAACCGTCCCCGGATTTTTCCTAAGAGAGCAGGCGGTCGAGCCAGGAGCGCTTTTTCGCCTGGTCGTGGTTGTCGGGTTTGCCGGCAGGCTCGGTCCGGGGCGCGCCGGGGCTTTTTCCCGCCGGGCTTTTCCCGCCCGGGCTCGCTTTGCTGCGGTCCGTTTTTTCCCGACCCGTGGATTCGGGTCCGAGTTTTATGATTTCTTTTAATTGCTTGAGTTCGTTTAAGGTCTGAAAATAGCGCAACGCGACCTGCCAGCGTTTCTCCAGACTTTTCTGCAGCAGCAGGGTCAGTTCGAGCAGCAGTTGATCGCGGCCGGTCAAGGCGTGTTGCAGATCCTGCAATTGTCCGGCCTGGGCTTCGACCAGGCTTTCAATAAAACCCAGACGTTGTCTGACCTCGCTCAGGTCGCGGGCGCCGACCGCCTGGTCAAAGCCCGCCGGCGGCATGGCGGCGGGCGCGGCTTGGCCTCCGGCTTCGTCGTCGGTTTCCGCGCTTTCGCCGAAGAGTGAGTTCTGCGCGCGGGTTTTTCTTACCTCTTCAATGATAGCTTCATCGATCGTGGTCAGGCCGTCGGCGTAGCCGTGGACCAGCGCCATGTCGCAGATATAATTGATCAGGCGCGGAATCCCGTGGCTTTCCTGGTGCACGGCGGCGATGGCGGCGTCGCTGAAGAGGGTGGCGTAATTGGGGCAGCCGGTAACCTGCAGGCGGTGGCGAATGTATTCCCTGCTTTCTTCCAGGTTCTTCAGCCCTTCAAGATGGTAATGAACCGTGACCCGTTGCAGGAATTGGCGCAGGTGGGGACGGCGCAGTTTCTGCCGCAGTTCCGGCTGGCCGACCAGGATGATCTGAATCAGGTGCTCCTTTTCGGCCTCGAGGTTGGAAAGCATGCGAATCTCTTCCAGGGTGCGATCGGGCAGATTCTGGGCTTCGTCGATAATCAGGGCGACCCGTCGCCCCTGCCGTCGCTCCCGGTGGAGAAAATCATAGACAAGGGCGATCATGTCGCCCTTGTCGAGCTGGTCGCAATCCAGCTCGAATTTGCGGCAGAGGAGCTTGAAAAAAAGTTCGGGTTCGACATCGGTATGGCTGATCAGGGCCACCTGCAGATCCTTGGGCACCTGGCGCAGCAGGTAGTTGATCAGCGTGGTCTTGCCGCAGCCGACCTCGCCGGAGATGACGACGAAACCCTGGTTTTCCCGAATGGCGTATTCGAGATGGGCATAGGCGCTGTCGTGGCCGGGGCTCATGTAGAGAAAATGGGGGTCGGGAAGCAGGTCGAAAGGTTTCTCCCGCATCGCGTAAAAAGCTTTGTACATGGTGAGCGGTTTTCCTCGGCCGGGCCGACGGGGTCGGTCGGGCCTCGATAAAAAATGGTTAAATGTTTTTCGGCGAGCGGGCGCACATGGGGTAAAAGTACCGCTGTGGTTATAGAGTCCGAGGCGGAAAAATACAACCCCTATTTTGCCCTTTACCAGCGGTTCCGACGGGGTCCGACGTCTCAGCCCCCAATTTTTTAAATCCGGGAATCTCTCCGGTTGCAAAACGGCCGCTCATCTGGTATCTGGTATCTGTACCTCGCACTGAGTCGGTAGCCGTGCCGGGCTTATGCTTTTGGGGGCGGATTCACGGGTGCTAGGCCTGTGCGGCTTTGAGTTTCTGCCCGCGCCCTGTTTTTGGCCGGCATGTTTTTTTTTGAGGAGAGCGGCGCGCTTACATCCCTATGTCGGAAAATGCTGCCGAATGGTTGATTTATATCGTGGGCTCCGGGAATGTCCAGGGGGAATTGCTGGCGATTTTTCTTGAAAAGGAAACCGGTCTGCCCTGCCGCAACGACACCGGCGGCGGGCTGCTGCCGGCCAGTCTCAAGCCGGGTTGCCGGGCGATTGTGTTCAGCGATTGCAAGGGGCGCTCGGTTTCTTATATCGTCAGCCGCTTGAAGGACCATGATTTTCAGACCAGCGAGGATGTCTTTATCGCGCTTTTCAACGTTGACAGCGCCTGCAATGTCGAGGAGGAATTGCTGCGTTTAGGGGTCTGGGGGGTTTTTTATGAAGAAGACCCGCCCAAAAATCTTTGTCGCGGGGTCGAGGCCATCCGCAACGGTGAAATCTGGCTTTCCCGGCAGCTCATGAGCTCCTGTCTGGTCGATATGCGGCGGCGCGAAGGCGGCACGCGCGAGGAAAAATTCGTCCTGACCGGCCGCGAGCGCGAGGTGCTGCTGATGGTTTCACAAGGCCTGGGCAATGACGCCATTGCCGCTAGACTCTGCGTCAGCATTCATACCGTGCGTTCCCACCTCTACCGGATCTTCAAGAAAATCAACGTCGCCAATCGCCAGCAGGCCTCGATCTGGGCCGCGCGTAATCTCTGATTCGCCTTTTCCGCGCGCCTTTTCCGTGGGCTTGGTTCTCCTTTTTTGGCCCCGGTCTCCGCCTGGTGGCTTCCTTCCCTCTGTGCAGCCTTTTTCCACGACAAATTAAGCTTTTTTTCATACTTTCGTCGTATTTACTCTTGCTTTGGAATCAATTTAAATAAAAGGTGATGTGATTGGGGGTCGGGTTGGCAAAGGAATGGCAATTGGGGGGGACGGTGTCCCCGGGATTATAATTTTATAAAAGGAGGAAAAGGCAATGAAAGCGATCGGGAAAATTTTTAGCATGGCGTTGTTGCTGGTCTTTCTGTCCGGCGGAGCCGGTTGGGCGTCAACGTATAATTTCACGGATCCCAGTGGCCAGTACTGGGCTGGAACAGCTAACGGTTCATTGACTATCAGTGCCGACGATATCGCGGCGTTTCTGGCCGATGCTGCGGATGGGTCGCTGGATGGTGACTACAGCTCCCTGTACTCGGGCAGCTACAGTTATGTGCATGGCAGCGCTCCGGTTAGCGGGAGTGCCTTTACTGGAAACTCGGGAAGTTTCTCTCTTGACGCGGCCGGCAACGCCTATGTCGGCGGCACCGGCGGCAGCTTCGCCTTCGCCGGGGGCACGCTTTATTATGCTTTTTCTGATGTTGACCTCGGTTCGTCTGAAGTTACCGCTGATTTGGACCTGATGTTCTTTCGGGGCGATCCGACCGCTAACTATGTCTATGCCGGTCTCGGTATCGACAGCCTGAGTTTCGTCTTGGCTGATTGGCAGAACCTTAATCTGGCGGGCCTGTTCTGTGGTAATTGCGGCGGCGGTGATTTCACCTTCACTACCAACGGTGCCGTGGATGTTGACGTGATCGCCGGCAAGCATTGTGTTCCCATCCCCGGTGCCGCCTGGCTGCTGGGTTCCGGTCTGCTCGGCCTGCTCGGGGTGCGGCGGCGTTCCGCCTGATGATCGGTAGTTTCGTTTAGGCATGCGGGTTTTTACCGCAAAAAGGGCCGCGTTCGCGGCCCTTTTTGCATGCTTTTTTATAGGGCGAGTCGGGTGTGTCCATGGTGCAATTTTGGGGCGCAACTCGATTGAAAAGAACTTTTTTGCCTGCCCCTCCTGGTGGTTACCTTCCTTCTGTGCAGCCTTTTTCCCACGGCAAATTAAGCTTTTTTTCATACTTTCGTCGTATTTACTCTTTCGGTATGATGTCGTATATTCCCATCATGGCGAGTTGAGACGCTTGTACTTCGAGAATCAAACGCCGGTCGAGACATTAGATGCACCGGCAGGGTAAAAATAAACAGTGGAGGAAAAAAGGCAATGAAAAGGTTACTGGCGATAACAGCGTTGGCGCTGATGCTAGCGTGGGGTCTGGGAGTGAGCGGAGCAATGGCTTGGTATCTGGATTTTAATGTGCATAGCGAGAACAATCCTGGCTCGATTTCTTACGCTGGTGGAGCTGCCCCATTAGAGGGTAGTGGAATCGTCGTTGATGACGTGATGTTGCAGGATGCAGCTTATGATGCCAGCATTTCCCTCTCGGGCGCAGTACTTAATTTTGTCACAGGCAATCTAGTCAGCTACGACAATGCCGGTACGTATGAGACCTGGACATTTGGTCCTGGTGGGTATATCTCAATTACCGATCCCCAATATTCTGCCCCGCTTATGTATGGATCTTGGGAAAACGCCATAGTTATGACGCTTTATGATGGTGGGGTTTTCTCATTGCAACTGGCAGCGGGCTCCTATCTGGATCATAAAAACGGGTTGATCCTTTGTGGGCTTGGCTTGCCGGGCTATGAGTGTGCAGACGCGTTGGTTGGTAACTTTGCTGGTGGCCTTAACCTAACTTTTATAGCCAGTGTGAACGATAATACTCACGCATTCACATCTACTTCCGTAAATACCGGGGACGTCCCCAATACTCCCGTCCCCGTTCCCGGCGCCGCTTGGCTGCTGGGTTCCGGTTTGCTCGGCCTGCTCGGGGTGCGGCGTAGACGGAGCTGAGGGTTGGTCCGGCGCGAGCGCGGCGGGGTTTTCATAAATGATGGTTTGCAAAAAGGCCCGGCGTCTGGCGTCGGGCCTTTTTTTTGCCGCCGCCTGAAAAAACTGAAAAACTGGAAAAACTGGGGACATAACACTTATTTCTTGGACGGAAATCAGGTCATGTCCCCAGGATATCCTTCTGCAAAGTTACTCTTCCGAGTAGTTACTGTTGCAGCCCGACACCAAGGTTATGCAAGAGCCGGCCTGGCGCTGGTCTGAGCCGTGGGACCTTAGGTGGTGTCCATTTTATTGACAGATGTTGTCTGATGGCTTATTAAGATGCGTAACCGTTGCATTCCGGCATGCAACCACCAAGCGGAATAGCTACTTGAAATTTAACGAAAATCAATGCAAGACGGTCTTCATAAGGAGTGGTGATGAAGGTTTTTCTGGTGGCCGGGGCGCGGCCCAATTTCATGAAGATCGCGCCGATCTATCATGCCGCGGTCGGTCGGGCCGGGCTCGAATGCCTGATTGTTCATACCGGCCAGCATTATGATTATGAGATGTCGCAGGCCTTTTTCGACGATCTGGAATTGCCCCGGCCCGATTTTTTTCTGGAGGCGGGCTCCGGCAGCCATGCCGAGCAGACGGCCCGCATCATGGTTGCCTTTGAGAAGGTCTGCCTGGAGCAAAAGCCCGATCTGGTCATGGTGGTCGGCGATGTCAATTCGACCCTGGCTTGCAGTGTGGTTGCCAAGAAGCTGTGGATCAAGGTGGCCCATGTCGAAGCCGGATTGCGTAGTTTTGATCTCAGCATGCCGGAAGAGATCAACCGCATGGTCACCGATGCCGTCAGCGATTATTTTTTCGTTACCGAGGAAAGCGCGGTGCGTAACCTGGAGCACGAGGGCAAGGCGGCCGACCGGATTTTTTTTGTCGGCCATGTCATGATCGACAACCTGCTGCGCCAGGTCGAAAGGCTTAAGGAAATCGACGGCCGCAATTTTTCGGTTTGGCCCCTGAAGGAAAAGCTGGCGGGTCGCGCCTATCTCTTTCTGACCCTGCACCGTCCCGCCAATGTCGATGACGCTAAGGTGCTGGGCGGTATCGTCGCGGCCTTGAACCAATTGGCGCAAAAATACCCAATCTTTTTTCCGGTGCATCCGCGGACCGGCAAGATGCTGCAACGCTTCGGCCTGAAGCTTGATGAAAATATCATGCCGCTGCAGCCGCTGGGTTTTCTGGAGTCCCTTTTTCTGTGGCGGGACGCCTTTCTCGTGCTCACCGACAGCGGCGGACTGCAGGAGGAAACCACGGCCCTCGGCGTGCCCTGCCTGACCCTGCGCGACAATACCGAGCGCCCGATCACGGTCGAGCTCGGCACCAACCGGCTGGTCGGCAGCCATCCGCAGGCCATACTCGGCGCCTGCGCCGAATATGAAAAAGACCGTCCCCGGCCGCGTCCGGCTCCGCCCTTGTGGGACGGCCGGGCCGCATACAGAATCTGGGAAAAACTGGGGACATAATACTTTTTTCTTGACAAAAATCAGGTCATGTCCCCGGAATAACCCGCCGGAACAACCCGCCGGAACAACCCGGATAATTACGGTTTTTAAAAAAAGAGGGGAAGAACGGTTGACCGGCGGGCCCCCTTGCGTTATACTTGCATTGTTGTTTAAGTGTAATAATATGAATAGGTGATTATATTTTTGCGTGAGGTGACGGCCATGCCGAAAATTTCGGCCTTTGCGCCCGAAGCGGATCTTATCGATCTGCATGCCGCATTCTGCACGATCTTTTCCTCGCCGATTCGTTTGCGGATCATGGATCTGCTCGGCGACGGGGAAATGTCGGTGGGAGCGGTGGCGGAGGCTCTGCATCTGTCGCTGGCCAATGTTTCGCAGCATCTGCGTCTGATGCGCAACCAAGGGGCGGTGGTTTTTCGGCGCGACGGCAAGACGCTTTATTATCGGGTCGCCAATCCCAAGTTCATCGAAGGTATCTTGAAAATCAGGGAAGGTTTACTTGAGGAACTGAAAAAAAGAGGAGGTTTCTGATGTGGTTACGAAGGCTGGTTTTTCTGATGTTGTTGCTGTTGCCGGGACTGTCGGGAGCGGCAACCGGCGGTGCCGGCGCCGCCGCGGCCGGCGTCGGGGAAATTTCCGGGGCGGGACTTTCCACCGCCGATCACAGTCGTTTTGCCGAGCTGGATCGTCCGTTCGCGACCGGCCCCGAGGTCACTCGGGCCTGCCTGAAATGTCATAATCAGGCCGGGACTCAGGTGCAAGGCTCGATACACTGGACCTGGGAATGCGAACCCGGCGCCGGAGCCGACAAGCCTCCTCTGGGTAAGGCCCACGTCGTTAATAATTTCTGAATCTCGCCCCAATCGAACTGGTGCAGGTGCACCAGCTGTCACGCCGGGTACGGCTGGAGTGAAAAGGACTACGATTTCAGCGCGCAGGAAAATATCGACTGCCTGGTCTGTCACGACACGACTTCCACTTATGTCAAGTTTCCCACCGCTTGCGGCCATCCCGCCTATGTCGAAAAAAGTTTCGGCGGCAAACTTTACGCGCCGGTCGATCTGCGCCGGGTGGCTCGCGCGGTGGGCAAGCCGGGGCGGGAAAATTGCGGCAACTGCCATTTCTACGGTGGCGGCCGCGACGGCGTCAAGCACGGCGATCTCGATTCCTCGCTGCTCAAGGCCGACAAGGCCTTGGATGTGCATATGGCCGCCGAGGGCCTGAATTTCAGCTGCGGCAAATGCCATGTCACCAAGGCGCACCGGATTTCCGGGCGCTGTTACGAAAAACCCGCTTTTCAGAAACATGAACCGGCCTTGCCTAAGGATGACGGCGAGCGGCTGGCCTGTGAATCCTGCCATGGATCCAGCCCGCACCGGCGCAACCGCATCCTTGATCACCACACCGACAAGGTGGCCTGCCAGAGCTGCCACATTCCGACCTATGCCCGGGGCGGGGTTTCCACCAAAGTGTGGTGGGATTGGAGCACGGCCGGAAAATTCGCCGAGCCGGGCAAGATTATCGTCAAAAAGGATGACTTCGGCGACGTTATCTATCACAGCCAGAAGGGCGACATGCTTTGGGGCCGCGAGGTCGAGCCCGAATATCGCTGGTATAACGGCGTGATGACTTATTTCGAGGCCGAACAGCGCCTGCCCTATGGGGTTGACCGGGTCGAACTTAATGTCCCCGAGGGCGATTACCAGGATCCTCGGGCCCGCATCTATCCTTTCAAGATCATGCGCGGCCGGCAGCCTTTCGATCCGGAAAATCGGCTCCTGGTGATTCCGCATCTATACGGCAAAAAAGAGACCGGAGCCTACTGGGGCGCCTATGACTGGGAACAGGCCGCCGCCGTCGGCATGCGGGAAGCCGGGCTGCCGTTCAGCGGGCGGCTTGACTTTATCGAAACCGGCATGTACTGGCCGATCACCCACATGGTCACGGTCAAGGAGCAAGCCCTGGGCTGCGAGGCCTGTCACAGCCGGAACGGCCGCCTGGCCGGGCTCAAAGGTTTCTATCTGCCGGGCCGCGATCGTTGGCTGGGGCTGGACCGCGCGGCCGGTATCGCCCTGCTGCTGACCTTTCTGGGTCTGGCCCTGCATGCCGGGCTGCGCTTTCTGGGCAGTCGCCGTCAAGGAGGTCGGTCGTGAAAATCAAACTGCATTTATATACTCGTTTTGAGCGTTTCTGGCACTGGTTGCAGGCTTTTCTGATTATCTTTCTGCTCCTTAGCGGTTTTGAGATTCACGGCGGTTATCGGCTTTTCGGCTACGCCGCCGCCTGCCGCTGGCATAATCTGGCCGGCCTGGTCCTGCTCGGGCTGACCGCGTTCGCGATCTTCTGGCATTTGACGACCGGGCAGTGGCGGCATTACCGTCCCCGTTTCGAGAATCTGCAAAAGATCGTCGCTTTCTACCTGGTCGGCATCATGCGCGGGGAAAAGCATCCGTTTCACAAGAGCGAGGAACGCAAACTCAACCCCCTGCAGGCGCTTTCCTATCTCTTCCTGAAGGTGGTGCTGCTGCCCCTGCAGCTGCTCAGCGGTCTGCTTTATTATTATTACAACGATTGGCCGGCCTGGGGTCTGAGTCTGCGGCTTAACGGGGTCGCCTTTTCCCATACCCTGGCGGCCTTTGCCCTGCTCCTGTTTCTTCTCGTCCATGTCTATCTGACCACGACCGGCGGCACCCTGTCGGCCTATACGGTTTCGATGTTTACCGGCTGGGAAGAGGTGGAAGTGGAGGAGGCGGCGGCCGGGCGAGAAAATGAGAGTCACAAAGGATAAAGATCGGACCGGAAAGTGATTCGCGGATTGATTTAGCTTTTCTAAACTGCTATAAACGCGAGCGGGCTGATTTTTCTCCCGCCGCCCGGGTTCATGGAGAGTATATTGACGGTTTTTTGAAAAGTCAAAATTCTGTTATTTCCATTATTTTCGCGGTGTTATGCCAACCAAAGACGGGCTCGAAAAAGGGTTCGTCTTTTTGGTTTGTACGAGTTGTTTTGTAAACCCAGAATTTCCGGTGTTCCCGATTTTTCGGGTTGGCCGCAGAAGAATCCAGGCTGCGCCGGTTTTCCCTGAACAGATACTGATTTTTAATTATGATGGAGGTTGAAGGATAGATAATGCAGACTCTGGAAGATAAGTCCGTCAATACGATTCGTTTTCTCGCGGTCGACATGGTGGAAAAGGCTAATTCCGGGCATCCGGGCATGCCGATGGGGGCGGCTCCGCTGGCCTATACCCTCTGGCGTCGTTTTCTCAAACATAATCCGGCCCATCCCCAGTGGGCCGACCGCGATCGTTTTGTCCTTTCCGCCGGTCACGGTTCGGCCTTGCTCTACGCCCTGCTGCATCTCTGCGGTTATCCCTTGAGCCTGGATGACCTCAAGGCGTTTCGGCAGTGGGGCAGCCGGACCCCGGGGCATCCCGAATTCGGGCATACCCCGGGGGTGGAAATCACGACCGGTCCCCTGGGGCAGGGCCTGGCCGCCGGGGTGGGCCTGGCGATGGCCGAGAGAAGCCTGGCCGCGACCTTTAACCGGCCCGGTTTTCCCGTGGTCGATCACTTCACCTACGGCATCGTCGGCGACGGCGACCTGATGGAAGGCATTTCGCACGAGGCCGCCTCCCTGGCCGGCAACCTCGGCTTGGGGAAACTCATCTATCTTTATGACGACAATCATATTTCCATCGAGGGGCCCACGGAAATTACCTTTACCGAAGACCGGGTCGCCCGTTTCCGGGCTTACGGTTGGCAGGTGATCGAAGTCGCTAACGGCAATGACGTGGCCGCGCTCACCGCCGCCCTGAACGCGGCCCGGGCCGAAACGCAACGTCCCAGTCTGATCGCCGTGCGCACCCATATCGGTTTCGGCAGCCCGGCCAAACAGGACAGCCCCTCGGCGCATGGCGAACCTCTGGGCGCAGCGGAAATTATCGCCACCCGGGTCAACCTGGGCTGGCCGGAGGAGAGCTCCTTTTTCGTGCCGGAGGAAGTCTATCAGGATTTCGCCGGGGTTGGCGCGGCCGGTGCGGCTGCGGAACAAGCCTGGCTGGAGATGATGAGCGCTTACGCGCAGGCCTTTCCCGAACTCGCGGCCGAATGGCGGCGGCGGCAGGCGGCGGAACTGCCGGCGAACTGGAAAAAAAGCCTGCCTGGATATGACGCCGATGCCAAGGGCGTAGCCTCTCGCGTCGTTTCCGGCAAGATCATCAATCGGCTGGCGGCAGTGCTTCCGGAACTGATGGGCGGCTCCGCCGACCTCGGGCCTTCGAACAAAACTCTGATCGAGGGCGCCGCCGATTTCACGGCGCCCGCTTTTTCCGGCCGTAATATTCGTTTCGGGGTGCGGGAACATGCGATGGGAGCGATCATGAACGGTATCGCCCTGCATCGCGGTCTCAGGATCTTCGGCGGCACCTTTCTGGTTTTCTGCGACTACATGAAACCGGCGATTCGCCTGGCGGCGATGATGGGCCTGCCGGTGATTTATGTTTTTACCCATGACAGCATCGGCGTCGGCGAGGACGGCCCGACGCACCAGCCGATCGAACATCTGGCCAGTCTCAGGGTGATTCCCGGCCTGACCGTGATTCGGCCGGCCGACGCCAACGAGACCGTGGCCGCCTGGCGGGAGGCGCTGCTGCGCACGACCGGGCCGACGGCTTTGATTCTGACCCGGCAGAATCTGCCGACCCTGGCCGCGACCGGCAGGAAAGCGGCGACCGGAGTGCATCGCGGCGCCTATCTGCTCAGGGACGCGCCGGAAGCCGACCTGACCCTGATCGCCAGCGGTTCGGAAGTGGCCCTGATCCTGGCGGCGGCGGAAGACCTCAAGACCAGGGGCGTGGCCGCGCGAGTGGTTTCCATGCCGAGTTGGGAACTGTTTACCGCTCAATCCAAAGCCTATTGTGATCAGGTGCTGCCCCCGGGCGGTCGGCGGCTGATCGTCGAGGCCGCCGCTTCCCTGGGTTGGCATCGGTTCCTGGATGGACCCGGGGACATTCTGGCCCTGGATCATTTCGGCGCCTCGGCGCCGGCGGTGGAGCTCTTTCAGCATTTTCGTCTGACGCGCAAGGAAATCGTGCGGCGGGCTCAGGCGCTGGTCAAAAAACGAGTTGGCTGGAGGTGAAATTATGTTCGCAACCGCTTTGAACCGTCTTGAAATTGAGTCCGGTCCGGTGCGCTTGGCGCTGGACGAACGCCTGGACCAGTGGCAAGCGCAAAATGTCGGACGCCGCCTCTGGGCGGCCGATCCCACGGTCTGGATCGTTGATTCCGACCCGGCCGGAAACATTCCCGAGCTCAGTAACCGTCTGGGCTGGCTTGATCTGCCGGTAAGTATGGCCGGGCTCGCGACCGAGCTTGAAAACTTCGCCGCCGGCATTCGCGCCGCCGGTTTCTCCCGAGTGGTGGTGCTGGGCATGGGGGGCAGCAGTCTGATCGCCGAGGTCTGGAGCGAGGTTTTCGGTGTGGTCGACGCGGGTCTGCCGCTGCTAGTGTTGGACAGCACCCACCCCCTGGCCGTGGCGGAGATTGGAGCGGTCGAGACCCTGACCGAAGCCCTTTTCCTGGTGGCCAGTAAATCCGGAGGCACCCTGGAAACCCTTTCTTTTTTCAATTATTTCTATCAGCGGCTGAGCCGGCTGCGGGAAAATCCCGGACAGAATTTCGTTGCCCTCACCGATCCCGGGTCCGGACTTGAAAAGCTGGCCCGGGAAAAGGGCTTTCGCCGCATCTTCGCGACTCCGGCCACGGTCGGCGGCCGCTATTCGGCCCTGACCGCCTTTGGCCTGTTGCCGGCCGCTCTGCTCGGCCTGGCGCCGAGCCAGCTGCTGGCCCGGGCGCAAGTGATGATGGCTGCCGGCGCGGCGAAAATCGCGCCGCGGGATAATCCGGCGCTCAGGTTAGGAGCTTTCCTGGGGGAACTGGTCCGGGCCGGCCGCGACAAAATGGGTCTCGTGCTTTCGCCCCGGCTGCGCCCGTTCGCGGTCTGGCTGGAACAGTTGATCGCGGAAAGCCTCGGTAAGCAGGGCTGGGGTTTGTTGCCGGTGATTATCAGCGAGACCGAAGCCGTTCCCCGCTGTAATCGGGAGGGACGGCCCGCCGAAGACGCTTTTTATGTTTTTCTGCGCCTGGGCGGCGATGATAACCGAGTTCTGGACCAGGGCCACGCGCAGGTGGTCGAAGCCGGACTGCCGGCGGCCCTGATCCGGTTGGATGAGCCCGCCGATCTCGCCCAGGAACTTTGGCGTTTCGAGCTCGCCACGGCCGCCGCCGGTGCGGTTCTCGGCCTTAATCCTTTTGATCAACCTGATGTTGAGGCCGCCAAGCAAGGGGCGTGCGCCGTCATGGAGAGCTGGGAACAGGCCGGTTGTCTGCCGTCTCCGGAGCCCCTGGCGAGGTTGGCTGAAGGCCGGCTGTACGGCAGCCGCCATTTCGAAAAGGTCACCGATCTCGAACAGGTGCCGGTCCGGCTTTTGGCTTTGGTTAAGCCGGGAGATTATCTGGCCCTGCTCGTTTATCTGCCCCGGACTTCGGAACTTGACCGGGTTCTGGCCCGCCTGCGGGAGCATCTGCAGGCTGCCTGCCGGGTGCCGGTGACGCTCGGTTACGGTCCCCGCTATCTTCATTCAACCGGTCAGCTGCATAAAGGCGATGGTAATCACGGTGTTTTTCTGCAATTGAGCGGC
>DSCM01000017.1 GCA_011049115.1 Pseudomonadota bacterium | reverse complement strand
GAACGGCCAGCAGCAGCATCAGGAGCAGGCCGCTGAGTCGCCTTTTCAGGCCTTTGGGATTTTCTCCTACCAGAAGTCGGTCCAGCAGATGGCGGTCGCAGACCTGCAGCCATTGATTTCTGCCCTGACCTTGTCTCAGTTTCCGTTGCAGCAGAAACAGGCCAAGGGGAAGGCCCAGCAGCCACCAGGGGCGCAAAAAATGAAAATCGGCAAAGTTCATTGGTTCTTTTTCAGTAAAATAAGAAAACTCAGCCCTAAGGACACGCCCAGGGGCCAGAAGAACAATTCCTGTAGTGGACGCAGGGCCGGATCATCGCCGACCACCGGTTCGAGCTGGTCCAGAAGCGCGTAAATTTCTTCAAGCTCCCGACTTTCCCGGGCCCGGAAATAACGGCCGCCGGTAAGCTCGGCGATTTTGGTCAGGGTTTTTTCATCGAGTTCGGCTGAGGGATTTACAACCCGGCGGCCGAAAAAGCTGTCAACCACCAGGCGTTCGGCCCCGATTCCGATGGTGTAGATCACCAGGTTCTCCGTTTGGGCGAGTTCGGCGGCTTTCAGGGGCTCGATACTACCGGCGGTATTGGCGCCGTCGGTCAGAAGCAGCAGCACCTTTTTTTGTCCCGGTCTTTCCCTCAGGCGTTTGACGGCCAGGCCCAAGGCATCGCCGATCGCGGTTTTCTCGCCGGCGATGCCGATTTGCGCTTCCCGCAAAAGCTGGTTGACGGTCTCGCGGTCAAGCGAGAGAGGCGCCTGTAGGTAGGCCCGGCTGCCGAAGAGGATCAGGCCGATGCGGTCCCCCCGGCGGCGTTCAATAAAGTCTCCAGCTATTTTTTTGATCATGGTCAGGCGATCAACGGCCTGTTGATTGATGGTCATGTCCTGGGCTTTCATGCTGCCCGAGATATCAACCGCAAACAGCAAATCCCGGCCGCTGACCGGCAGGGCGACGGGTTCTCCGATCCACTGCGGCCGGGCGGCGGCGCCCACCAGCAGCAGCCAGGCAAGCAGGGCCAGCAGCCTGGTCCCGCGGTTGCCGCTCAGCTTGTGGTCGTGTTCCAGCTCGGCAAGCTCCGTAAAAAACGGTACCCACAGGGCCGGTCCCGAACTCAGCCGGGCCCGAGGCAGGAGCAGGTAGATTAATCCAGGCAGGGGCAGGGCGGCAAAGGCCGCTAACCAGGCAAACTCAATCATGTTTGGCGGCCTTCCGTAAGCGGTTTTCGGCGGGGCTGCCTGAAAAGTCCCCGACGTTGTCCCTCGAACCAGATTTTCAGGGCGCGGGCGGTAAGTTCCGGATCGCCATTAAAGTCATGGCGGGCATAGGGAGCTTCAAGTAAAACCGCCAGTTCCTGAAGCAACAGCGGCCTTTTTACAAGGGGGGCATGTTCCTGAAGAAAATTGAGCCAGGCCTGGCCGCAGAGTCCGGCCGGGTTGCGGTCGGCAAAAAAAACCAGGCAGAAGCGTCGAAGCAGGGCGGAAAAATCCTGGTAGAGCCGTCGGTGCTCGTCGGGGTTGTCAGGCTTAAGCTTCAGAGCGGCCAGCTCCTGCAGGGCTAGACGGACCGGTCGGTTCTCGCGCCGCCTGCGCATCCAGGTCAACAACAGAAGGCTCAGGCCTAAAATCAACAGGCTGAGTAGCCACCAGCCCGGTGCCGGCGGCCACCAGCCCGGTCGGGGCGGCAAAAGAATATCCCGCAGCTCGGCAAGGGCTTGAGAAGGGTCTGGATTCATGATTTTTTGTTTCCTGATCCGGGTTGCAGTCCCCGTCTCAGGCTTGCGGTCAGGTCATCATCGGAGACGATCTGCAGAACGGGGCTTCTGAGATTGGCGGCCAGGCGCATGAGCTTTTCCCGGCGCCGCGCAAAAGTCATCTGGTAGTCATGGCGTACTGCCGCCGAACCGGTATCGAGAACAGCCTGTCGATTGCCGTCGCTGATGGAATAGAAACCGGCCGCCGGCGGGCTCATTTCCAGAGGGTCGATGACCTGGCAGAGCACCAGGTCGTTATGGCGGCGCAGCTGGCTGAGACTGCGTTCACAACTCGCATTCAAACCATAGAAATCACTGATCAGGAAAACGCGGCTGCCGGGCCGGATACTTTGCTGGGCCTGATGAAGAATGGTCTCCAGTACGAAGGTGCCGGCCTGGTCGGGAGGGCGGCTGGCCTTGACGAGGGCGTGAATCAGGGCCAGTACGCCCTTGCGGCCGGGCCGGGGGCGTAGATCAAAGCTGGTTTCCGGGGTCTGAATGAGGCCTCCGATCCGGTCATGATTTAAAACCGCGCTCCAGGCGACGGTGGCCGCCAGGCGAGCGGCGACCACCGATTTGAATGCGTTTTTTGTGCCGAAATACAGGGACGGGCTGAAATCGACCAAGTTGATTACCGGGCGGTCCCGTTCCTCGGTGAACAGTTTACAGTGGACCTTGCCGCTGCGAGCGGTGACCCGCCAGTCGAGGTTGCGGATGTCGTCGCCCGGGGTATAGATGCGCGATTCTTCATAGTCCATGCCCCGGCCGCGAAAACGTGAACGCGTGTTGCCGGCAAACAGTGAATGAGCCTGGCGCCCGCCGCTGACCCAGAAAGGGCGGGTCGTGTGGCGTAGCTCCAACAGCTCTTCCAGACTGCAGGTAATGCCGTTGCTGATCGGTGGCGGTGAGTTTTTCTGAAAGATTCGGCTCAGGTGCATTTTTTTACCGGCTTGTTCAAATCCTTCAAGGCACGGGAATCAGGCGCAGCAGTTCATCGATAACCTGATCACTGTTGACGCCTTCGGCTTCGGCTTCAAAGGTCAGGAGCAGACGGTGACGCAGAATGTCATGACAGACGTCCTGAATGTTTTCCGGGGTCACATAGTCTTGCCCTCTGAGCCAGGCCTGGGCCCGGGCGCAGCGGTCCAGGGCGATGGTCGCCCGGGGGCTGGCGCCGTACTCGAGCCAGCGGCCGATTTTTTCTCCGCAGACGCGCGGATCGCGGGTCGCCAGGACGAGCTGAACCAGATATTCCCGCAAGGGGTCTGCAAGATGGACCTGCAGGACTTCGCAGCGAGCCCGGACAATGGTGTCCAGCGGAAGAATCGGCGCGGCCGGGGTTTTTTCCTCAAGCTCCTCCAGGGCTTCGCGGCGGGCCAGTTCGAGAATGACCTTTTCGCTCCGGTAGTCAGGGTAGTCAACCAGTACCTGCATCAGAAAACGATCAAGCTGGGCTTCAGGCAGAGGGTAGGTACCCTCCTGTTCAATCGGATTCTGAGTCGCCATGACCATGAACAGCCGAGGCAAAAGATGCGTCTTGCTCCCGATACTGATCTGACGCTCCGACATCGCTTCCAGCAGGGCCGACTGGACTTTCGCCGGAGCCCGGTTGATTTCATCGGCCAGAACCAGGTTGTGAAAGAGGGGGCCCGGTTGAAAACGGAAAGAGTTGTCGCCGGCCTGGTAGATATCGGTACCGGTCAGATCGGCGGGCAGCAGGTCGGGTGTGAACTGAAGGCGCTGAAAATCACCCTCGATACAGTCGGCCAGGGCCTTGACGGCTCGGGTCTTGGCCAGTCCCGGGGCCCCTTCGACCAGCAGGTGGCCGTCGGCAAGCAGGGCAATCAGCAGACGTTCAATTAGTTTCTCCTGACCGATGATTTCCGTGCCCATCCGGGTTCGGGTAGCGGTGAACAACGACCTGGTCTGGTCATCCTGCTGTGAGCTTTGCGGGTTGGTCATATTTCTGAATCCATAAAATAAGTTCAGGTTCGCCGGCGCCGTCGGAGGAGGTTTGGGCGCAGATGGCAAAACCTCATCATAAGGCCTGCAAGCAAAACCCGAGGTTTTCTGCCCAGAACACCGGTTTCGGGTTCTGCTTGCAGGCCTGGAATTTTAAGCGCCGATTCGGGCCTTGAGGGCGGCGAGCTTGCCGGTGACGGCCTGGTCGGCGCCGGCGCTTCCCAGGTCGGCAAATTCCTTTTCCAGGTTGTCGCCGCTGTCGGTGGCCATTTCCTGGGCGGCTTCGGCTTCGTGAGCACGGCGCTCCGCCTTGGCCCGCATCCGGGCCATGAGATCATCGGCATTATGTTTTTCCGAGATTCTGGCCTTGGCCCGGTAAATTTGTTTTTTGACTTCCGCCGCCTTACTCTGAGCGATAATGAAATCCCGGTTGCGTTTGAACTCGGCCAGTTCATCCTCGATGCGGTGGATATCCTGCTTCAAGTTTTCGATCTGGGTTCTCTGCTCCCGGCAGTGGGGTTCCATCGCTGCGGCTTTCTTCTCATGCTCGGCGGCGCGGGCCAAAGCCTTGACGGCCAGATCTTCGCGCCCGGCTTTTAAAGCCGCTTCGGCCTTGGCTTCCCAATGGCCCTGTTCCAGCTTTTCCCGGTCAAGCAGGGCTTGGGCTTGTTTTTCGGTGGCGATACAGGCCAGTACCGCCTGTTTGGCTTCCTTGATCTGTTTTTCCTTGTCGCGGATAGCCTGATCAAGCATCAGCTCGGGGGTTTCCAGTTTGTCTATGGCCTGATTGAATCCGGCCTGTCCGATTTTGAAAATGCGGTTAAAAATGCTCATGACTTGTCTTCTCCTGTATCAGGATGATGCGGCATCCTGATCTTGTCTGAGTTAATGAAAGCGCTGTAAGTCTGATTTGTCCCGATTCCTGACTGCTGGTGGAAATGCCTGCTTTCCGCCGCTGCTCTTTTGCCGGTCCGCTAAAGATCAGTGGTTACCATCCCGGCGGCTAAACCGGAAGCCGAATGGGTATGGCAATGAAGCTTTCTGAAACTTGCGGTTATTGGGGAACCTGCGGATTGAGATAGTCGGCCAGCAGGGTTTCCGCCCGGTCAACGGCCAGTTCCAGGGTGGTGAAAACCGAGAGCAGTTCATTGGCGTCAAGATTTTCCGCTTCGCGGCTCTCCACCAGAACCAGGCGCGGATCATCGGGATTGGCCCGGTTCAGGCCGAAGGCGACCGGCAGGATTTCGGTGTTGAGATCGAGCAGGTCGTGGTAAAGCTTTTCCGAGGCCAGGCTGCTGATATTGCCCAGATCAATCTCGAAGTAGAGATGGCCGCCCTCAAGGTTGATAAAGACCGGCAGCTCGCCGCCGCGTTCCACTCGGTAGACGGTCTCGTTTAGAACTTCAACACTGAAGCCGTTAAGTCTAAGAAAACCTTCGAGATTTTCTTTCTGGGAGCTGGTTATGATTACCTTTTTCATGAGAGGTCCTTATTCCTTTTTCCCGGTTGCGATCATTCAGGGTTAAATGGCGATGGTGAAATTTCAGGTTCAAATATAGGAGGATTTTTGAGCGCGGTCAAGAGCGGTGGGAGTATATTTGAAAATTCTAAGATTTTCGGTTTGTAACTATGCAGCCCATCCGGAAAGCCTGGGGAGACGATCCCGATTTCCTGTAGAAATCAGGTCATGTCCCCAGGTTTTCCGGATTTTCATGTCTCAATACAGGCTGAATCAACTACGCTGAACTGCTTCCCGGTTTTTGAGAATGTCGTCTTCAATGGCGCTGAAATCGCGGCGGCTTTCGGCCAGGATGATCAGTTTATCGCCAGGTTCAATGCGGCTGTCCTTGGCTGGATTAAGGAAGGTCCGGCCTTTTTTGATGATGCCGATCACCTGCAGGTTGGCCGGATGTTTCAGTACCGCTACCTGAATGTCGGCGACCCGGTGACCGGCCAGCCGGGTCGCGAGAATGTAGAACTGGCTGCCGATCTCGTTGCTGACGATCTGGGTGATGATTTCATGAATGCCGGGATAGAGAAATTCCTGGGCCAGCAGGCAATCGGTCAGACCCTCCGGAGTGACGATGCCGTCGACCCGGGCCTTGCGCAGCAGTGGAAGCTTTTCCCGGTGGCTGAGTTCGGCTACGACCTTGCATGGGTATTGATGTTCTCGGCGGAGCAGGTCGATAATTGACGCGATGGCAAAGGTGATGGCGTCGGCATCACTGCCGGCGGGGTCGCCGGTCAGGATGAAAACGCCCGCGGCGTTCTTGAGATTGGCTTTCTGTAGAGTCGTTTCACAGGTGGGACTGCCGTAAACAAAGGCGAAATTATTTTCGGGTAGGCTGTCCGGCAGCCGGTCGATTGTGTCGCTGACGATAACAAAGAAGGTTTTTTCATAAAGCGGGTGCAGTCTGAGCTCGCTGGTCAGGCGCCTGATCTTGTCCGCGCTGGGGAAATTGCAGATGATGATGTGATTTTCCCGGGTGATTTGCACAAATCCTCTCTTTTTCTTTGAAGTGTATTCAAAAAACTGTTCCGCCGCCATGCCCAGCAGGTAGCCGACTATCGCGATACCGACCAGCATGCAGGGATAGGCAATCAGGAAACGACCGCAATTGGTTTGCGGATAGAAATCGCCGTAGCCGACCGTGGTCATGGTGACCATGGCCCACCAGATGGCGTCAAGCAGGCCAAGCCCGGTCTGGATTCGATGCTCGGCCAGATAAAAAAGCAGGCCAAACATGATATTCAGGCCGACGGCGAGTAAGAAGATCCGGAACAGGCGCAGTCGCGCCAGGCGGTGTTGTTTCAGCCAGCGCAGAAAATGTTGAAAAAACGGCATGGATTAGGTGTGGGTCACGGTGTGAAGACGGAGTCGATCTTCACAGCCTCTCGCGCACGGCGCGGCCCTGCGCGATAATATCTTCAATTACCGCCGCGGCTTCAACTTTGCCCTGTTCATCCTCGTAGGCCAGCTCCGGCCAGTGAATGGCCTGATTGCAGATTTCCAGGATTTCATCCCAGATCGAGCCCAGCAGGAGCTCAAACTGCCATTTACCGTTCAGGTCCCGGCCGAATCTTTCTTCGTTGATGAAACTCATGAAAACCAGTTCCACCGGATCCTGTTCCAGATATTCGGTGACGGCGATCCGCAGGTCATCCCAGCGGGGCTGGGCAAGAAAATTTTCCCAGGCGGCGACTTCCGGATAGTCATTATAGAAGCTGAAGGCAAACTCTCCGTTTTCGAGGTCGACCGCGCAGAAAATATCGTTGATCGCCAGGTTTTCCCGGTAATGGCGGAGAAAATTCTGATGCAGAGCCCGTCCCTGAGGGGTGACGCAATAGTTCTGCCGCTCGTCGATTTCAATTAGTTCACGCGCCATCAACTGATCGAAAAGCGGTTCCAGCACCTCGTTGTGTTCATTCAACAGAATGGAAATCGGGGTCTCGTCCCTGATCATGTAGTCGAGCAGGTAAAGGCGGGCGAAATGTTGTTTCCGGGCTTCATCCAGGGTATAGGGTAACTTCGGTGCATTTTTCATGAGAAGAACAGGCTCCCGACCACCAGGGCGATGATAATGGCGATGCCGCCTTCAATCATGGCCACGCCCCAGTTCTGGTCCTGACTGATTTCATCGTCAAGGCTGACCCCGGGCAGAAGCAGCCGGTCGGCGATATAGCGGCCGCTGACGAGGAAGAAAAAACTTATCGGCAGCCAGCAGAGCAGCCCCGGAATCGAGTCGTAAGCGGCGATGTAATCGGCCAGGAGAATGCCGACGGCAATCATACTGAGGCCGAAAGCGATTCCGGCGGCGGCATTATCCCGTTCAATCTCGTGGTGCAGGTCGAAACGGCTGACCCGCCGGTAGAGGCGACCGAAAATAAGAAACGCGGCCTGGCCGACGGCGAAGTAAAAGAAGGTGCCGATAATGTCGCTGATGAAGCCCGAGCCGGGCCCGCTCAGCACGGTTTTGATAATGATGCCGGAGGCGATAAAGGTGCCGCCCTCAACCGCCCCGGTGCCGAGATTGCGGTCTTCGATCAGTTCCTTATGGTTGTCGAAGTGGGGCAACAGGTAGTGGTCGTTGAGATATTGCGATACCTCCAGCAGAGCGATGCCCAGCAGACCCCAGAAAAAGGTAGCGATGAGATCGCCGATCAGACTCCAGAATCCGGTTACCGGATGCTCGCCGTTGGTCGAGACCACGCCCCAGAGGATCAGACCAAGACCGAACAGATAGCCTGTGGTGGAGATGGCTACCGCTTTGTTGTCGCG
>DSCM01000016.1 GCA_011049115.1 Pseudomonadota bacterium | reverse complement strand
TCAAACTGCTCATCGATCCAGAAAACGGCCGAATTGTCGACGCCAACCCGGCGGCGGCAGGGTTTTATGGCTGCACGACCGCAAAACTCCGGCAAATGAACATGCAGGAAATCAACACGCTGAGCCCGGAACAAATCAAGGCGGAAATGGCTGAAGCCCGCAAAAGCCATCGCAACTACTTCAAATTCCGTCACCGTCTGGCCGACGGCGAGAGCAAAAATATGGAGGTTTTCAGCAGCCCGATCGCTCTGCGCGGAAAAACCCTGCTCTATTGCATCATTCACGACATCAGCGCGCAGCAGAAACTCGAGGAACAGTTTCACCAGGCGCAGAAGATGGAATCGATCGGACAGCTGGCCGGAGGCGTCGCACACGATTTCAACAACATGCTGGGTATCATCATCGGGTATGCGGAAATCGCCTTAGGCGAAGTAAAAAGTACGGAACCGCTGCATGAGGATCTCGAGAAAATTCTCAACGCCGCTCAACGGGCTGCCGAAATCACCCGCCAACTGCCGGCCTTTGCCCGCAAACAGATGATTAAGCCGCAGGTGCTTGACCTGAACAAAGCCGTGGAAAACATTCTGAAAATGCTGCGCCGCCTGATCGGCGAAGACATCGATCTCGTCTGGCGACCCGGAGCCGGAACCTGGCCGATATTGATGGACCCCACCCAGATCGATCAGATTCTGGCCAATCTCTGCGTCAATGCCCGGGACGCGATCGCCAGCGTCGGCAAGCTCACCATCGAAACCAGAAATGTGACCTTGACGAAAACTATTGCGCCGACCACCTCGATTTTTCCCCCGGAGACTTCGTTCTGCTGGCGGTCAGCGACAACGGCTACGGCATGAGCAAGGAAATTCAGGAACATATTTTCGAACCGTTCTTCACCACCAAGCAGCTCGGCCAGGGCACCGGGCTGGGGCTGGCCACGATTCACGGTATCGTCAAGCAGAATAACGGCTTCATCAACGTCTACAGCGAGCCCGGCAAAGGCAGCACCTTCAAAATCTATCTGGCCCGCGACCACAGTCAGGCCCATCTGACGGCAATCCCCGAGAAAGTCGCCCCCCCCCTCGGACAAGGAGAAACCGTGCTCCTCGTCGAGGACGACCTGGCCCTGCTCACACTCAGCAAAAAACTGCTGGAAGATCTGGGCTACACGGTCCTTGAAGCCTCAACCCCGGGCCGGGCCCTGGAGCTGGCGGCCGGCCAAACCGGCGGGATCAGCTTGTTACTGACCGATGTCGTCATGCCCGAGCTCGATGGCCGAGCGCTGGCCGAGCGTCTTAAAACCAGCCATCCCGAGCTTAAGATCCTGTTCATGTCCGGCTATACGGCCAATGTTATCGCCCTCCAGGAAATTCTGGATCCCGGGGTCCAATTCATTCAGAAACCTTTCACCAAGAACGACCTGGCCGCCAAGATTCATGAAACCCTTTCCGCGAACGGGGCCCACCAGTAAATGGGTTTAGCTGCCGATATCGTCGTTATCGTGGTTACGGCCCTGATCGGGGCGCTGATCGCGCAAAAGATCAAACAACCGTTGATCCTGGGTTATATCTTGGCCGGCATCGTGGTCGGCCCCTATACCGGTGGCATCACGGTCGGCGAGCTGCATAAAATCGAACTCCTGGCGGAAATCGGCGTGGCCCTGCTGCTTTTCGCCCTGGGTCTGGAATTTTCTCTCGGCGAGCTCAAACCGGTCCGCAAAATCGCCTTGTTCGGAACCCCCCTGCAAATTATTCTGACCCTGATGTTCGGCTTTTTTCTGGGCCGTCATCTGGGCTGGCCCGTGACCAGCGCTTTATGGCTGGGGGCCATGATCTCCCTTTCCAGCACTATGGTCACGCTGAAAACCCTGATGAACCGTGGGCTGCTGGGCACCCTTTCGAGTCGGGTCATGATCGGCATGCTGATTGTTCAGGATCTGGCTGTGGTGCCGATGATGATCATCCTGCCGCAACTCAGCAACCCCGAGGCCGGTCTGCCCCTTCTGGGAATCGCCATCGTCAAGTCGGCGATCTTTCTAGTCCTGATGATTTACCTGGGAAGAAAGCTGCTGCCCTGGCTGCTGGCCCAGGTCGCGCAGTGGGAATCCCGTGAGCTCTTTATCCTGTCGATCACCGCCATTGGCCTGGGGATCGGTTATGCAACCTACCTTTTCGGGCTGTCCTTTGCTTTCGGAGCTTTTGTTGCGGGCATGGTGCTCAGTGAATCAGATTACGGCCATCAGGCTTTAAGCGACATCATTCCCCTGCGCGATATTTTCGGGCTTTTATTCTTCACCTCCGTCGGTATGCTGCTTGACCCTGTCTTCCTGTTGGCCAACTGGGGGCGGATTCTTTCCCTGATGCTGCTCATCGCCCTGTTCAAGGGTTCCGTCTTCTCTTTGCTGGCCAAGCTTTTCGGCTACATCAATATCGTGCCGCTCGCCGTCGGCTTCGGCCTTTTTCAGATAGGCGAGTTCGCCTTTGTCATCGCCAGGGCCGGCCTTGAAAGCCAAGCCATTAATCAGGACATGTATTCCCTGGTCCTGGCCGTTTCGGTTATGAGCATGGTTCTGACCCCATTCGCCTCCGCCACGGTGCCGCTTTTTTATAAGCTCAAAAAACGATTCTTTCGTTATGAACCGCTGCAAACCGAAAACCTTCCCCCTTCCGGGCTCAGGGATCATGTCATCATTGCCGGAGGCGGACGGGTGGGACAGCATATCGCCGAGATTCTGACCCAGCTGAAGCTGCCCTTCGTCGTCATCGAGATCAACCATCAACGCCTGCTCGAATGCAAAGCCGCGAAATTTCCCGTAATTTTCGGCGACATGAGTCAGGCGACCGTCATCAATGCTTCGCGGATACGAACCTCAAGACTGTTACTGATCACCACGCCTTCGCTGATTACCGCCCAAGCGATTGTCGATCAGGCCCATCGCGTTCGCCCGGAACTGCATATCATCGTTCGGGCCAACGGCGCCGCTCAGGCCAGGGCCCTGTACGAAAGCGGAGTTTACATGGCGGTCTTGCCGGAGATGGAAGCGGGACTTGAAATCTCCCGGCAGGCGCTTCTCCATCTCGAAATTCCGGTGGCGGTCATTCAGCAGTACACCGACAGTGTGCGACAGCAAGTTTATGCCCCGATTTTTCAGGCCAGCAGTGAGCTGCAGCTGCTGACAAAATTTGACAATCTGAAAAACATGCTGGAAATCTCCTGGGTCACGCTCCCGCCCGAAAGTCCGCTGCTCGATCAGAGCATCAAGGACGCCGCGGTCCGCAGCCGGACCGGAGCGTCCATCGTCGGCATCATTCATGAGAAAGAGTTTCACAGCAACCCCAAAGCCGATTATATTTTTCACGAAGGAGACCTGCTGGCGGTGGTCGGCAACCAGCAGGAGCGCCAGTCCTTCAAAAGACTGGCCAGAGTCCGCGAAAACCTTTGAGTCGGCAGCCCTGAACAAACATTCATATTTCTCGGTTTCAAAGACCGGTTCTCCATTTTCAATCGCGTCAATTCAGCCCGCGATTCGACTGTCGAGCCTCCTTCTTGAGCTGCCGTTTATATTTGCTGCGGTAACGGGCTGCTCCTGAGATCAGGATTACAGACAGCCCCTGATCTTTTAGATTCCGGTTCCGGGAACATTCCCTTGCGTATGTCTCCTTTTGACTGTCAAGCAAAGTCTCCTGGGACGAGAACCTACGAAAAGCGTCCATGTTTTTCTAACCACATCGGCATCAGTGAGCACTGCCGCCGGGACATTCCCGGCAAACCTTTTAGCTTCTATCCTCTCTGGCCAGACGTTTCCAGCTCGGAAACGGTTTTTTTCGGTCGTGTTCGCACAACCAACCTGATATCCTTTCGGCGCTTGAAAAGCCTCAGTTTTGAGAGAAGGTTCTTCTACAAGGACACCTTTCATCATAGAGGCTTTTTTGATTTAATGGCTTGGTTACTATTCAGCCTCGAATAAACCGTACGGAAAGAAAAAATCATGAAAAACGGGAGAATCTATTTATCATCACCTGTCAATGCGCTAGTGGAGGGGATCTATGAGCAGAACATATCCTTGGCTGAAGTTAAAAAGCATGGTGATTTCGGTCTGGGAACCTTCAATGATCTTGATGGCGAGATGCTGATGCTTGATGGCCGCGTTTTCCAGATCACGGCTGCAGGGGATGTGAACCGGATCGACGAAGACGCGCTGACCCCTTTTTCTTGTGTTACCTTCTTCGAGGCCATGACAACTGATTCGCTTGCAGGGGAGATCAGCCATGACGATTTCCTGAAGTGGCTGGATTCGCTCATTCCTTCCCCCAATATCTTCTATGCGGTAAGGATTGAAGGGCTGTTTAACGAGGTCAGAACCCGCTCGGTGCCCAAATAGGACAACTACCGCCCTTTTGTTGACGTGGCGCAAGATCAGGCGGTGTTTCATTTCCATGAAATAGAGGGAACCCTGGCCGGGTTTTATACTCCGCCCTTCATGGCCTCGCTGAATGTGCCGGGCTGGCATCTTCATTTCCTCTCTGCAGACATGAAGCATGGAGGGCATTTACTGGAGGTCGTCCCCGGAATATAGACGTCGGCATACAGCTTCTGCCCACCCTGGAGCTTGCCCTCCCCATCGGCCTTGATTATCTGATGTGCGATTTTGTGAGGGATACGGAGAGCGATCTGAACCGGGCGGAAAAATAATCATGGCGCGCGAATTCAGCAGAAAAACCGAAGCCCTGGGGATATTCCCACAGGAGCGTTGGATGAACGCGGTAGCAGGTAGGCGGATTTCAAACATCATACCGAGCCGGAATCGGCCAGGCGGTGACGGACGACTGGGGCCATGAGTGACTTACAGAACAACATGAAGCCATTAATAATCCAGACACTGATCTTCAAGCTGATTTTTTCCATCTGGCTTGCCGTTCCGGTCTCGACATTTGCGTCGGACACCGTCCTGAAAAAGGCCTCTCTCATGACGCTGTGGAGCCCTCAGGCGCAGTTTGCCGGCTATTACGTGGCTCTCGACAAGGGGATTTATACCCGGCACGGTATTGATCTGAAAATCCTGACGGAGGGAGTGGGACATTCACCCGCGCAAGCCCTGAAGGATGGCGCAGCCGATTTTGCCGTTCTCTGGCTGACCACCGCCCTGCAACAACGCTCTGCCGGCGTAAAGCTTATCAACCTGGCGCAAATGATCCAGAGATCAACCATGATGCTAATTTCCAGGAAATCCAGCGCCATGGAAACCGTTACGGATATGAAAGGAAAGAAGGTGGAGCTGTGGGAAGGAGACTTGTCCATACTGCCCCGCGCTCTTTTCGCCAAACATGCGGTCAAGGTTCGCGAAGTGCCGCAATCAAACTCGGTCAACCTCTTTCTGCGGGGCGGCATCGATGTGACCTCCGCCATGTGGTACAACGAGTACCACACCATCCTCAACTCGTGAGTTGATCCGCAGGAGCTGAATGTACTGTTGCTCAATGAGCAGGGAATAAATTTTCCAGAGGACGGGATTTACACCCTGGGAAAGACCATTCGGGAAGATCCCGCCCTGGCGCAGGCCTTTGTCGCCGCATCACTGGAAGGGTGGCGCTACGCCTTCGACCATCCCGAAGAAGCGCTGGACATTGTCATCAAATACATGCGCGAGGCGCAACAGCCCGCCAACCGGATGCACCAGAAATGGATGCTTGAGCGGATGCGCGACCTGATGGTGACCGGCAACGCTCAGTCCATAACCGGCCTTCTCAATGAGCAGGACTATCAAGCCGTCGGAAGTGTTTTATCCCAAGAAGGTTTGATTCAGGGTTATCCCGACTACAAGAGCTTTACGGGGAGGAACAATGCCGGGGAAAAATAGCATCGCCACCAAACTCGTCCTTGTCATCACACTCTGCAGTTCGTTTATCTTTGCCGTGACCCTTGGCTATAACTATTACCGTTCCCGTATCATTTTAGAAAAAGAGCTGGAAGGTAACGCGCGAAACCTGGCCTTGTCGTTGGTTAACCGGGTGGAGACGGCGCTTTCATCCGTTACCAAAGTGACGGAAGGGGTGGCCCATGCCCTTGAGACCGGCCGATATTCAGAGCAGGAACTGCTTTCTCTGATTAAAAGCACCGTCGAAAGGAATCCGGAGATCTATGGGTCCGGCGTGGCCTTTGAGCCCTATGCCTTCAACGCCGCGTCCCGCCTGTATGCCCCCTTTTACCATCGGGAAAGGGGGGAAATCATTTTAAGCAGCCTGGAAGATTCGTATCAGTTTGTCCCCTATACAAACTGGGATTGGTACCAGATACCGCGAGAACTGGGCAAACTTGAATGGAGCGAACCGTACTTCGATGTGGGCGCGGGAAACATTTGGTTGTGATACTCTAAAATTGATCAGTTAAAGAGCTAGTGATTACGGAAAATTGACCACCCACAGCGACCTTTTCTGTATATGGTTTTTAAAACCATATACAGAGAGGTGAAAGGATGCTT
>DSCM01000015.1 GCA_011049115.1 Pseudomonadota bacterium | reverse complement strand
GCATCCTTTCACCTTTTCTGTATATGGTTTTAAAAACCATATACAGAAAAGGTCGCTGTGGGTGGTCAATTTTCCGTAATCACTAGCTCTTTAACTGATCAATTTTAGAGTATCACAACCAAATCAGGTTACATCAATTTCCGAACAGGTATTGGGGTAGCCAGGTAACCGTTTCCGGAACCAGGCAGAGGATGATCATGGCCAGAATCTGAATGAAGACAAAGGGAATAATGCCTTTGTAGATATCGGTGGTTTCAACTTCGGGCGGAGCGACCCCTTTGAGGTAAAAGAGTGAAAAACCGAAGGGGGGCGTCAGAAACGAGGTCTGCAGGTTGACGGCGATCAGGATTCCCAGCCAGAGCGGGTCGACCCCCATGGCGACCATGATCGGGGTCAGCACCGGTACGAAGATGAAAATGATTTCGATGAAGTCCAGGAAGAAACCGGCAATGAAGATGATACCCATGATAACGCTCAAGGTTCCGACTCGACCGAAAGGCAGACTGTCGATCAGATCCCGGACCTGAGCGTCGCCTCCCAGTCCGCGAAAGACCAGACCCAGGGTGGTGGCACCGACCAGAATAATAAACACCATACAGGTCAGTTTAGTCGTGCTGGTCATGACCGCCAGCAGGGTCTCTTTGGTCAGTTTACCTTTTATGAAGGTCAGAACACTGGCGCCGACCGCACCCAGAGCGGCGGCTTCGGTGGGTGAAGCGATTCCCGCGAAGATGGTTCCGAGTACCGCGCAGATCAGAAAAAGGGGTGGCAGCAGCGAGGTCAGCACCATTTTTCTCATCTGGTTTTTGCTGATCTCATCCAGCTCTTCCTGAGGGATCGGCGGGGCCCAGTGAGGTTTGAGAACGGCCATGATGGCGATATAGGTGATATAAAGAAGGACGAGAAGCATTCCGGGAATCACCGCGCCGACAAAGAGATCGCCGATGGGTACGCTCATGATGTCGCCGAGCAGGACCAGCACGATGCTTGGCGGAATGATCTGCCCCAGGGTGCCGGAAGCGGCCACGGTACCAGTGGCCAGGGTCTTGGAATAGTTGCGTTTGAGCATGGTCGGCAATGATAAAAGCCCCATGGTCACGACCGTGGCGCCGACGATTCCGGTTGAGGCTCCCAGCAGGGCGCCGACAATCACCACCGAAATGGCTAGCCCCCCCCGAATTCGGGCAAAGACCAGCCCCATGGTTTCCAGCAGCTCTTCCGCCAGGCCGGAGCGTTCCAGCATGACCCCCATGTAAATGAAAAGCGGCACCGCGAGCAGCACGAAATTGGTCATCGTGCCCCAGATGCGCAAGGGCAGTAAACCGAAAAAACCCGGACCAAAACCAATCAGGCCGTAAAACAGCGCTACTCCGCCGATTGTGAAGGCGACCGGATAACCGAGAAGCAGAAGAAAGAAAACCGAGCCGAACATGATCAGGGCCAGGTTGTTCTGCAGGAAGTCGATCATTGGGCGACCTCCTGCTCCCGACCAAGAATCACCAGTAGGTTCTTGATGGCCTGTGATATTCCCTGGATGATCAGTAACACGAAACCGGCGGGAATCATGGCTTTCAGAATATAGCGGGCCGGTAGTCCGCCGGGGTCGGGGGACACCTCCCGGGCGGCCCATGAATTGGCGATGAATCCTTGCGTGGAATAGATCACGATGATGGCGAAAGGCAGGAGAAAAATGAAGGTGCCGATCAGATCGATCCAGGCTTTTTGCTTTCTTCCCAGCCTGGTGTAGATGATATCGACCCGGACATGGGCGTCTTTTTTCAGGGTGTAGGCCGCGCCGATCAGAAAGATGACGGCGAACAGGTGCCACTCCAGCTCCTGCATGGCGATACTACCTTTTTTAAAGCCGTAGCGCATGATCACGTCATAGACCACGACGAGAACCAGAACCGTGGTCAGCCAGGCAACCCCTAGGCCGATGCGCTCGTTGAGCTTGTCGATAAGTTTGGAAAGCTTCAGTAAAATGTTCAAATTATCTCCTTTGCCTCGATTTCTTTCTGCCAGGCCGCGATCTCCTCGGCCGGCATTTTATTAAAACGTCCCTGAACTTTAAGGTAATCCTTGACCGGAATCGGTTGCTCAGGTTTCACGGTCCGGCGCAGGCCGCCGCCGGCCTCCATCTCAAGCAGGGGAAAAACCCCGCTGTCAACCGCCATGCGGGTGACTTTCAGTGCGTCCTGAGAGTCGATTTTCCAGCCTGAAGGACAGGCCGCCAGCAGGTGCAGAAAACGAAAGCCGCGGGCTTGCCGGGCTTTTTCGAATTTGGCGTAAAAATCCTCGGGATAGGCAATGGTCGCGCTGGCCAGATAAGCAGGTTGATGGGCCCTGATAATGGCCAGAATATCCTTTTTCCCGAAGGCGAACTTTTTGCCGCCCGGAGTGGTGGTTGTCCAGGCGCCGTGCGGAGTGGCCGAGGACCGCTGAATTCCGGTGTTCATGTAGGCTTCGTTGTCGTAGCAGACATAAATCATGTCCTCCTGTCGTTCAGCCGCTCCGGAAATGCCTTGCAGGCCGATATCGAAAGTCCCGCCGTCGCCGGCCCACACCATCACTTCGACATCATTTTTCCGTTGGGCGAGCAGGGCGCGGCGCACCCCGCTGGCCGCCGCTGCGGCCACGGCGAACGGGGTGTGTAACAGGGGAACGGACAGGGCCGTGGTCGGCTGTCCCCCGGCGATAATCGCCCAGCAACAGGCCGGCATGACGACGATGGTTTGCGCCCCCAGAACCTTCAGCGCGTGGCGCATGCTCAGGGAGGCTCCGCAGCCGGGGCAGGCCATGTGTCCACTGGCCATGAATTCAGCGGAGCTGATGTGCCAGTCGCTATTTCGGCTGAAGAGATTATCGCAAGGGGCAAGTTTCGGCATGTTTATTCTACCTGCATAAAAATAAGTAACTATTCACTCTCGAAATTGCAAAGGGGCTGAATAATTACAAAATTAATTCAATCCGACCGTAGTGAAGACGACGAAAAATTCCGCCGGGACAATTTCAACCATGGTAAAGGTTGTTTGTGGGACTTCACGATTGCCCCGGTGAGATTTTTCACCGGCCTGCTTCTTGTCAAGCGAGCCAGTTACATTCGCTGGATGAAAGCTGCGCTCGATTTCTGACGATGTTCATGATGGTTTCCGGAAAAACCTCCTTGCCGCCCAGGCTGATCATGACATCCTTGATCAGGGGACGCTTCTCAAGGTCGTAGAGCGCCGCTCTGATCTCCTGACTCAAGGTGCCGCCCACGCCATAGGAACAGGCTCGATTGAGAACAATGATTTCCTTTTTGCCGGCCAGTTTCAGCTTTAGTTCCGCCTGGGGGAAAGGCCGGACCAGGCGGATTTTATAAAGAGCCGCCGCCTCTCCGTTTTCCTTTAGACGAGCGACCGCGACCCGGGCCGTTCCGGTCATGGCGCCGCAGCAGATAATGACGCAGTCACTGGCGTCGTCGCCTTCAGGACAACCCATCACCGGAGTGTAAAGGCGTCCAAATTGTCGGGCGAAATCGGTCTCGCATTGTCGCAGGACGGCAAAGGCTTCCTGCATGGTTGCTGCCTGGGTTTGCTTGAGTTCATAAAACAGATCCGGATGTGCCGCGGCTCCGAAGGTCAGAGGCTTTTCCCAGTCAAGGCGGTAGGGCGGCTGGTAGGCGGGCAGATAGCGGTCGACTTCTTCCTCCTCCGGCAACCGCAAACGTTCCATCGTATGCGAAAGAATGAAGCCGTCAATCATGACCATGACCGGCAGCATCAGCTGTTCGCCGGCCTTGTAGGCGATGACGATGCTGTCCAGGGCTTCCTGAGAGGTCTCGCAGTAGATCTGCAGCCAGCCGGTGTCGCGCTGGGAAAAACTGTCGCTTTGATCGCTCCAGATATTCCAGGGAGCGCCCAGGGCCCGGTTGGCGTTGACCAGCACCAGGGGCAGCCGGGCTCCGGCGTACCAGTGCAGAATCTCGTGCATCATGGCGAGTCCCTGAGAGCTGCTGGCGGTAAAGGAACGGCTTCCGGCAGAAACCGAGCCGAGCACCGCCGCGATGGCCGACATCTCCGATTCGACCTTGATGAACTCGCTGTGCAAATCTCCGCGGTCAACCATTTCGGAAAGGGTTTCGATGATATGGGTCTGGGGGGTGATCGGATAGGCCGAAATCACTTCGGGACGGCAGAGGCGCACCCCGTGGGCGACGGCGTCACTGCCTAAAAGAATGGCTTCCTGCTGCATGCTCAGTGATCCTCCTCCATCTCGATAACCCCGCGTGGGCAGACCGTGGCGCATTGACCGCAGCCTTTGCAGTGATCTTCGTCAAAGAGTACCCGTAAGTTAGGGTCTGGGGCTTCGCGGTCGAAGGCGATGGCGACATCCGGACAGAAAAACCAGCAGATGCCGCAGGCGGTGCAGATGCCGCAATGAAAACAGCGCCGGTTTTCCGCCGCGGCCTGCTCGGCCGTCAGGGTTTGGCTGATTTCGCAGAAATTATCAAGTCTGCGCCGGGGAGCAAGTTCCTGGGGCGAAATGGCGGGTGCATGGCTGAAGTAGTCAAGATGAAGCTGCTCGCGGCTGGTGACGACAGCCGTTTCGCCTGGTTGATTCTCGTCGTCGAATGACCGGCCCAGTCTTCGCAATACGGTTTCCGCCGCCCGCCGCCCGGAAGCCAGCGCCTTCGCGACGGAAGCCGCTCCGTGGGCGAAATCACCGGCGCTGATTACCGGGTGCGTTCCGCTGATTTCAAGATCACTGCCCTGGCCGATGGCGGCGATCAGGCCGTCAACCTCGATGTCCCTCAGCCAGGGGCCGCAGTTTATCCGATTTTTGTCAGGTCGCGCCTGATGCAGACTGAGGCGAAGTTTTGTCGCAGTCGGGTCGATCTTGCCGACCAGGGTCTCGTCGTGAATCACCACGCCTTCTTCTTTAGCCTGGCGTTGCTCCTCGGCGTAAGCCGGCATTTCGGCCAGTTTGCGCCGATAAATGATTTCGGCCTTTTTCCCGAGCCGGAGCAAACAGCGGGCCGTGTCCAGAGCGGCATTGCCGCCGCCGATAATAATAAAATCATCGCCGCCGATCGCGGCCCCGGCATTAATGGCGGCCAGCATCTCAAGCGCGCCGGTCAGGCGCGGATCATCGGGCCAGGCCTCGTCTTTGCGGGAAACCTGCAGTCCCGGAGCCCAGATTACCTGGTCGTATTCCCGTTCCAGGCGCTCCCGGTCGGTGGCTCTGATTTCGCGATTGCAGATGATTTCGAGCGGCAGGTCGCGCAAGAGAACGGCAAGCTCGCGCTCAAGTATTTCCCGGGGTAGGCGGTAAGCCGGAATCGCTGAGCGCAACAGGCCGCCGGGAGCCGGGCCTTTCTCGAAAATTGTAACCTTGATCCCTCGCCGGGCGAGGAAAACCGCGGCCCCGAGACCGGCCGGACCGCAGCCGACGACCGCGACTCTTTCCTTTCCCGGCGAGGGAGCGGGGGCATAGTCATGTTCAAGGCCCAGATCACCAAGATAACGCTCAAGGTCGCCGATGCGCACGGCTTCGTCGAAGTCGCCGCGATTGCAGGCCTCCCGGCAAAAATGCGGGCAAACCCGGCCAGTGACGGCCGGCAGCGGATTGTAGTCACGCAGACGCCGCAGGGCCAGGTCGGGCCGGTTTTTCTGTAAATCATCCAGCCAGGCGGCAATCGGAATGTTTAAAGGACAGGCCAGGCGACAGGGTGATTCCTTGGCCGCCAGCCGCGGACGAAAAAATTTCCAGCTGCCGGTAAGGTTTACCGCGGTCGAGGTCGAGGAAATGGGCAGACCGGTAAAGTCCCCGTTTTTTATGGCCGTCACATATTTAAGCTGATTCATGATTAAACAGATCTTCTATATTACGGTTGTGTAGGCCTTGAGCAGGGCCTGACGATTGTCGTCCAGGCGGCTCGGAATAAAATGAGGCAGAGCCTTGATCAGGCTGGCCGGTTCGACCAGGCGGCTGATTCGGGCCAGGGCTCCGAGCACCGGCGCGTTGATCAGGGGCATGATTTGGTTGCCCAGTCCGAATTCAAGGGCGATTTGACTCAGGTTGATGGTGATTATTTGTTCCGTGGCCAGTTTCTGCAACCCAGGGTGGAACTTTTGTGCGGCCTTGGGTTCAAGATCGCTGTTAATGAGGATGATGCCGGTGGTTTTGAGCCCGGCGGTGACCGAAACGGCTTCAATCAGTCGGGCCGCCATCACCACGACAAAATCCGGTTCGGTAACCTGACTGCGAAGGTTGATGAAATGATCATCGGCGCGAACGAAAGCGGCGACCGGGGCGCCCCGGCGCTCGGCGCCGAAGGTGGGAAAGGACTGGGCATGAAGGCCTTCATAGAAGAGCGCCTGGGCCAGAACCCGGGAAGCGATGACCGCGCCTTGGCCGCCGCGGCCATGAAAGCGAATTTCCTGCATGTGATGACGGCTCGATTTGGAATATAATGTATGTTTGTTTCTGCATTCAGAATTTTGGCTGAAACCATTTTTTAGACACAAGCGATGCCAATGTCAAGGGCTTTCAGTTTAAAGAACCAGCGAGCGTTTCAGGTTTCCGCTTTGAGCAGCAAAGCGCCCAAGGGGGGAATTGTGATCGCGGCCGAGGCCGGGCAGCCGTGCCAGGGTTTGTTCGTGGCGAGGATGATGCCGGCATTGCCCTGGTTGCTGCCGCCGTAGATGGCGGCGTCGGAATTGAATAGTTCCCGGTAGGTTCCGGTTCGGGGCAGGCCCAGTTGGTAATGATGATGGACCTGCGGGGTCAGGTTGAGAATGCAGATCAGCGATTCATCGGCGGCATTGCGCCGCTGATAGACCAGCACCGAATTTTTGTGATCATGGCAATTGATCCAGGCAAAGCCCTGATCGCCGTTGTCCCTCTGCCACAGGGTGGATTCCCGACGATAGAACTGAATCAGGTCGCGGCAGAAGATAAAGAATTTACGGCGTTCGGGGTCTTCTGCCAACAGGTGCCAGTCCAGACTGGCATTGAAATTCCATTCGCGTTCCGGAGCCAGCTCGGTACCCATGAACAGCAGTTTCTTGCCGGGATGAGTGAACTGATAGCTTAACAGCAGTCTCAGGTTGGCAAATTTCTGCCAGGGATCGCCCGGCATGCGGGCCAGCAGCGAGCCCTTGCCGTGAACCACTTCGTCATGGGAAAAGGGCAGCAGGAAATGTTCACTGAAGGCGTAGATGATTGAAAAGGTGATCTGGTTATGATGATAGCTGCGATAAATCGGGTCTATGGTGAAAAACTCAAGGGTATCGTTCATCCAGCCCATGTTCCATTTATAGTTGAAACCGAGGCCGCCGAGTTCCGTCGACTGGCTGACGCCCGGCCAGCTGGTCGATTCCTCGGCGATGATCAGGCGGTCGGGATAAAGTTTCTGCAGCTCGCGGTTGAGATCCTTTAGAAAGGCGATGGCCTCAAGATTTTCCCGGCCGCCGTAGATATTGGGCAACCATTCACCTTCCTTACGGCTGTAGTCAAGATAGAGCATGGAAGCCACCGCATCCACGCGCAGACCGTCGATATGATAGTATCCCAGCCAGAAGAAGGCATTGGCCAGAAGAAAATTGGCGACTTCGGGGCGGCCGAAATTAAAGATCAGGGTGCCCCAGTCCGGGTGTTCTCCCTGACGTGGATCGGCGTGTTCGTAGAGGGCGGTGCCGTCAAAGAGGCGCAGGCTGAAATCATCCTTGGGAAAATGAGCCGGCACCCAGTCGAGAATGACGCCGATCTCGTGCTGGTGACAGTAGTCGACAAAGAATTTGAAATCATCGGGGTCGCCGTAACGGCTGGTCGGGGCGTAATAACCGCTGACCTGATAACCCCAGGAACCGTCGAAGGGATACTCGCTGACCGGCAGCAGCTCGATGTGGGTAAAGCCCAGGTCCTTGACATGGGCCACCAGCGGCGGCGCCAGTTCCCGATAGCTGAGCCAGCGCTCTCCTTCTTCCGGACACCTTTTCCAGGAGCCCGGATGAACTTCGTAGATTGCCAGCGGGGCGTCGGGTCTCTGGAGCCGTTCGCGCTGTTTCTCCCATTCCCGATCCTGCCAGAGATACCGTCTTTGATCAAAGATCCGGGCCGCGTTTTGGGGGCGCAGCTCCATGGCAAAGGCCAGCGGATCGGTTTTCAGACGTAAGTCGCCGTTTTTGGTCAGAATTTCAAATTTGTAAAGGCTGCCGGAAGCCAGCTCCGGCAGGAAAATTTCCCAGACTCCGGAAACGCCCAGGGAGCGCAGCGGATGCCGGCGGCCGTCCCAGAAATTGAAGTCACCGACCACGCTGACCCGTTCCGCGTTGGGGGCCCAGAGGGCGAAGGCCACGCCGTCGACCTCCTCATGTTTCAGCGGGTGGGCTCCAAGGTGATCAAACAGACGATGATGGCGGCCTTCGCTGAGCAGGTACAGATCAAGTTCGCCGAGACTGGGGGTGAAACGATAGGGATCAAGGTATTCCCAGCTTGATCCGTCGGCGAAACGGCAGCGGAAATGGTAAGCTTCGGCCTGTTCGGCGGCTACGACCAGGGCAAACAGGCCGGCCGGGTCAAGCCGCTGCATGGGGCGGGGGGCGGTTGTCTGCTGGTCGGCGAGAAAATCGATTTCCGTCGCTTCCGGATGCCAGGCTCGAACAACCCAGGAATTTTGGTCAATCGGGTGGCGTCCCAGAATGGCATGGGGATCGTGATGGCGGCCTTCAACCAGGCGCTTGATTTCCGTGCTGTTTGTATTGTAAAGAAGAGCTCTGCGGTCGCTGAAGGTCATGAGTGATACCGTCAATAAAAAAAAGGTGTGGCTATTCAGCCGACTAGGCTATTCGGGGCCGGCTATTTCCGGCGCGGTTTAATCAGAGCGGGTGGGCTCTCGGTTGAATAGTTACAAGAAGGCTTTGCTTTAGCTAGCGACTGCGAAGGTATCACACTTACCGCAAGACGACAAGTCTTCAGTCGTGATCGAGCGATATTTAAGTCTTGACGGATAGCGCCGAGCCAAGTATGCCTGAAATTGAATTGTTACAAAACCGGTAATTTTATTTTTCAGGAGGTTGGAATGCGAATTTTGCAAAGTAAGCTGGTATTTCCGCTCTGTCTGCTGTTGTTGTCGTTTAGTTTAGCTTTTGCCGATAACGGCAAGGAAATCGCCAAGGTTGAGGTCTGCGCCGATGTTATCCGCCAGTTTGTCAATATTCCCGACCAGGCGGCGCCGCCGCTTTTACTACGCAATGCCCAGGCTATCGCCATTATTCCCGGAATTATCAAGGCCGGTTTCATCGCCGGAGGGCGTTACGGTTGGGGGGTGGTCGTGCAGCGGCGGGAAGACGGCGGCTGGTCCCAGCCGGTTTTTGTAACCTTGGCGGGCGGTAGTTTTGGTTTTCAGGCCGGCGTCCAATCGATTGACGCGATTATGGTTTTCAAGAGTCGGCAGAGCATTGACCGCCTGGCCCGGGGTAAATTTACCTTGGGCGCCGACGCCGCGGCGGCGGCGGGCCCGGTGGGCCGCAGTCTCTCGGCCGGTACCGATATCACCCTTGCCGCTGAAGTCTACACCTATTCACGATCGCGCGGCCTGTTCGCCGGGATTTCGCTGGAAGGTTCGGCCCTGCAGGTGGATTATCAGGCGACCGAAAATTTTTATGGGGTCGGCGGCCTGACCGCCGGCGAGGTTTTTTCCGCTTCGCGGAAACTGCAGGTGCCACCGGTCAGCGATCACCTGCTGCAGATTCTGACTCAGTATACCAATTAGTAGGCGTATGTTTTTTTTGACATTTTTAAAACGCCGTCTGAAAAGCCTGAATCTGCGCAAGCTGCTGCCCCCTCTGGTCGCTGTTCTCGTGCGCGCCTGGGGGCGTTCCTGTCGGCGGCTCCTGGTGATTAACGGGGAGTTTGAAGCCCGGCAGGTCGCCGCTGGGCGCGGCTGTGTCTATGTGACCTGGCACCAGCGGCTGTTCAATATCTATTTTATTCATCGGCCGCGACGGCTCAGTATCATGATCAGTCGCAGCCGTGATGGTGATCTGGTCGCCGAAGTGGCCCGGCGTCTGGGTTATGAAAGCGTGCGCGGCAGTTCCAGCCGGGGCGGTTCGACGGCCATGTTCGAGCTGGTCGAGAAACTGCGTTGCCGACCGGGGCTCTGCGCCGGCATGCTCGGCGACGGTCCCCGCGGTCCGGCCCGCAAACTCAAACCCGGCGCCGTCCGCATCGCCCAGCTGACCGGGCTGCCGCTTCTGCCGATGGCTTGCGGCGCCCGCTGGGCCAGGTTCTTTGCTTCCTGGGATCGTTTTCTGTTACCCCTGCCTTTTTCGCCCCTGGTAGTTATCTTCGGGGACCCGATCTGGGTTCCGGCCTCAACCTCTACGCAGGAATTTGAGGACATCAGACAACAGGTCGAAAACCGTCTCAATGAACTTGCCGAGCAATGTGATGCCTGTTGGCAGAGTTAGGGGCGCTCTCTTTCGGGACTGAGCTTTTGCTCAGGCTAGCGATTCTTCCATTCCGGCGCGCGTTTTTCCAGAAAGGCCTTGATGCCGTGCTGGGCGTCCTCGGCCAGATTGTTCATGACGATCGTGTGTTTGGCATAGTGAAAGGCCTGGCTGTCGCTCATGTCGGCCTGGGCGTAGAGGCCCTGTTTGCCGATGGCCAGGGCGAAACCACTGGCTTCGGCAATCTGGGCGGCCAGTTCCGCCGTGGTCCGGTCGAGTTCTTCAAGAGGCGTTACCCGGTTGACCAGACCCAGGGCCTGAGCTTCGGCGGCGGGAAATTCACGGCCGGTGACCAGCATCTCCATCGCCATCTTGCGCCCGATGGCTCGGGTGATGGCAACCATCGGGGTCGTGCAGAATAGACCGATCTTAACCCCGGGAGTCGAAAAACTGGCGCCTTCCTCGGCCACGATCAGATCGCACCAGGCCGCCAGTTGACAACCGGCGGCCGTGGCGATGCCCTGGACCTGGGCGATGACGATCTGGGGAATCTCGTGGATCATCATCATCATTCTGGTACACTGATCAAAGATCATTTTATATTCCTTGACCCCGGCATCGACCATTTCCGCCAGATAATGCCCGGCACAAAAGTGGCGGCCGGCGGCCTTTAAGATGATGACCTTGAGGCTGTCGTCATCGGCCAGCTCCGTGAGCAGGCTGATGATCTCTTTGGTCATGTTGACCGAAAGGGCGTTGACCTTGCCGGCGTTGTTCAGGGTCAGAGTGCCGACCGCTCCTGTCCGGGTGAATGCTATTTCCTGAAAATCCATGTGCGTTTTCCTTTTTTTAGTCTTGTGTAACTATTGAGCGCCGCTGCTTTTAACCGCAATCTTTTACCGGTCGGAAAATATTTTCTGATGTTCCACCTTGGAACAGAGGTTCTGCACCACCACGCGGCCCGCGGCTGTTGCCCGGGCAGCGGCCGGGTTGTTGACCAGGCCGAGCTGGACCCAGATATATCTGACATCTTCGCGTTCCAGCACCTCATCGACCACCCGGTCGATGAATTCGGCTTTGCGAAAGATGTCGACCATGTCGATGCGGTCGGGAATCTCGGCCAGGCTGCGATAAACCTTTTCTCCCAGAATCTCGTTTTCCTTCGGGTAGACCGGAATGATGCGGTAGCCGGCCTGCTGCAGATAGCGTGCGACCATGTTGCTGTCCTTGGTCGGGTCCGGCGAGAGACCGATGACGGCAATGGTCCTGGTTTCGGTCAGGGCCCGGCGGATGTCTTCCGCTCCGGCCGAAAGGGTGGGCTCGAGATTAAACATAGGCTTGCTCCGCGTTCGTCTTTATGGTTGCCGGCACTTTCTTAAGCGCGCCGAAAAAGTCTTTTGAGGTTCGGAAACCAGATTCCGCTGAGCAGCCAGGAATAGGCCCAGGTGGCGAAGAAAATCAGGATAAAGGCCTTGATGATGTCCATGCTGCTGCCGTTTAGGGAAAACCCCGGAACATAGCCGAACAGAATCGGGGCAAGATAGAGGAATTTGGCGAATTTGAATGAGGTGAAGGCGGTTTTCCACATGTTCGCTTTGGCGATCGTGGCCCCCGCGAAGGCGGCGATGCAGACCGGCGGAGTGATATTGGAATCCTGGGAGAGCCAGTAGACAATCATGTGGGCCGCGATCTGATTGACCCCTAGATGGGTCAGGGCCGGGACCGCAACCACGGCCGTGACCAGGTAGGCGGCGGTTACCGGTACCCCCATGCCCAGAATCAGGGAGGCCAGGGCGATCAGTACTATGGTCAGCAGCAGAGAGCCCCCGGCCATTTCGATCATGATGTCGGCGAAGGTCAGAATCAGGCCGGAAAAGGTCAGTACTCCGATGATGATGCCGATGATGCCGACCGTAGCTCCGATCTTGAGACTGCTTTCCGTGCCTTCGCGGGCCGCTTCCAGGAAGCGTCTGGGGGTGATGCGGGTTTCTTTTCTGAAATAGCTGATGGCGATGCAGGAGAACAGGCCCAGAATGGCCGAGTAACCGGGAGAATAGCCGGTCAGCATGAAAACCGTGATCACCGCCAGGGGCAGCATGTAAAACCATTCCTTTTTTAAGATCTCCATGGCCGAAAATTCTGATTTTTCACCCACAATATTATGTTTTTTGGCCTCGTAGTGGACCATGCAGAAGACCGAGAAAAAATACATCAGAGCCGGAAAGGTGGCGACCAGCATGATTCTGGAATAGGGTTCACCGGTCAGTTCCGCCATGATAAAGCCGCCGGCCCCCATAACCGGCGGCATGAACATACCGCCGATCGAAGACGCCGGTTCGATGGCCCCGGCAACATGGGGCCTGAAACCGGCTTTTTTCATCATCGGAATCGTGAACGTACCGGTCGAGACCGTGTTGGCGATGGCGGAGCCGGAAATCGAGCCGAAGAGCGCGGAAGCGATGACCGAGACCTTGGCCGGTCCGCCGACCTTATGGCCCACGGCGGCGAGCGGCCAGTCGATAAAGAATTTCTGGGACCCGCATTTCTCCAGATAGGCTCCGAAAAGCACGAATAAAATCACGTAGGTGGCCAGAACGTTGGCCATGATGCCGAAGATGCCGTCGCTTTTGTAGAAAATATTGATGCAGAGCTCGGTAAACGGCGCGCCGGAATGGGAAAACAGATCCGGGGCCAGATAACCGTAAACCCCGTAAACGAGCATCAGTACGCCGAGTACGACAAAGATATTGCCGACCACCCGCCGGGCCAATTCAATGCCGAGCAGCACGCCGGTCACGGCAAAAACCATATCGGTTTGGGTTTCGGCCCCGATGCGATAATTGATGACTTCGAAATTGTACATCCAGTAGCCGATAGCGGCGATGGAAAGCACGATCAGCAGGTAGTCCACCACCCGCATCAGGCGGGATTTCGATTTGTAGAGCAAAAAGATCAGGACATAAGTGATGATCACGTAAATGCCCCGGTGGTACTGGGTCGCCATGGGCTGAATGACGGCTGCGTAGGAGTAGAAAAACACCAGTATCAGCGAGGCGGCGTCAAATAAAAGCTGTTCGAAGCGGTTCAGCTGTTGGTACACGGTTGGTTTTCCTTTTCTTTGGCTGACTGATGACGGCGCGTCAGTTCGGGATGACGGGGTTGGTTCCCGTTCGCGGCGGAAAAGTCCGCGCCCGCGACCCTAAATAACCTGCAGTGGTTTGTCAGGGTCGCGGGTGGCCGGTCTATTTAAGCACGAACTTTTCCCGCCAGAATCTTTCCGCTCCCGGATGGAACGGGGTGGCGATGCCGCTGGGGCCGGTGGCGATCGACATGCCTTTGAAGGTTTTTTTCTGGTCGGCCATGTGCGCCAGGCCTTCGTTCGAATAAATCTTACTCAGAATGTCGTAGATAATGTCGGCCGAGACCTTGGCGTTGGCGATCCAGATGGCGGAATCCTGAAAAGTGGCGACCTCGTGATCGACGCCCTTGTAGGTAGCGGCGGGAATCGTGATCTTGGCGAAGAAGGGGTATTTCTGGTAAAAACCGCTACTTTCGGCGTCGGAGTCAAGGTTGACCAGGTCAATGTCGTTGGTCTGGGCCGCCATCATGACGGCGCCGCTGGGGTAACCGACAAACAGCCAGAAGGCGTCGAGCTGATTGTTGCCGAAGTAGTTGGCGGCGTCATCATAGCCCACGGCGTTTCTCTCGATCTGGTCCCAGATGCCGAGATGGGAAAAATAGAGTTCGCAGTTGGCAAAGGCTCCGGAACCCGCCGGACCGACGCCCACCTTTTTGCCGACCAGATCCCGGGCGCTTTTGATCCCGGCGTCCCGGCGCACGACGAGCTGGGCCGGAGCTCCGTAAAGCCAGGCCAGGGCCATGACGTTCTCATAGATTCTCGTATCGTTTTTCAGTTTGCCGTGCCGGGCGTTCCAGACGCTGCCGGAATAAGCGACCGCCATGTGCACCTTGCCGGCGTCGGTTTTTCTGATGTTTTCGATATCACCGGCCGAGGACTGCGCCTGGACCCGGTAGCCGGGCGCGTTCTTGATCGGGTCGAAAACCTGAACCGCGTTGGCCACCACCTGAAAGACCCCGCCCGCCGGTCCGCCTCCGAAAACGATTCTTTCCTTGGCGGCCGCCGGCCGGCCAAAGGCCAGGGCGAGAACGACAATCATGCCCATTCGCAATAGCTGTCTTTTTTTCATACCTTTCTCCTGTTTTTCGGCTTGAAGGTTGATATTTCTTCAGACTGCCCGGCCTGGAGGACTCGAGCAGCCGGTCGAATAATTACCATTAACAGCGCTTTTATGCAACCCTTTTTAAAACCGTGTTTTTAGTCAACTGTATACCGCTGGACCGGTTTCGCCGGCGGCGGGTTTCTGTTTCTAAGGGCTTTCCTCGGACGCGTCGGACGAAAAAAACCCGCCGGGTTTCCGGCGGGGTTTTTACTCAAGTCTGCGACAGGCGCAAGGATCCATGGATCAGGTCACGTTTTTTTTAACTCCGTCTGGTCCGTCGCCGACCGATGACCAGCGCGCCGATGCCGGAACCCAGCAGCCAGAGCGCTCCGGGAATGGGAACGGCATTGTAAAGGGAAACATGGGAGACGCCGGCAGATCCGGATATTACCGAGAAATCTCCACTGCGCATGTCTCCACTTTCCCAGGCGTAAAGCTCAACATAACCGTTCGGGCTGGTACAACTTCCGCCCTTGACGATGAAGTACATGATGTCGGCGTCGGTCGTCCAAGATCCGCTTAAGCCAGTAGTCGTAAGATTTGATCCGGTTCCCTCTGTGGGGCTCCATGGGTCGTTGTCCTCATCACGCTCAAATTTTTCATACTCGCCGGCGTAAACACCATTGATATACAGCTGCTGATTGGCGGTATAATAAAATTCCGTCCCGTTGTATGAGAGTGGCGAACTTTCGCTGAAACCGCAAAGATCTCCCACGAAACTATAGGTTCCCGCCAGCGCCGGGACGGCGCCGAGCAGCAGGACCAGACTCAACAGCAACGCCGCCAGCCCATGTTTTCCGTACACATTCCTTTTCATGACAACCTCCCTTGCGCATAAGTATTGATGATCGGTTATGATCTGAAATTTATTCTCTCTGCCTGGCTTTCAGTATACTTGATTCGACAAAGAAAACCATCAGACAAAAGTATGATTTTTTTGTCATCCGTCTTTTTTTTATTTCGCGTCCGGCTTTCTGCCTGAAACGAACCTCAGGAAAACCTGGGGTCATGACCTGATTTTCGGAGGAAATCGGGATCGTCCGCCCGGGTTTTTGCAGAGACGTAAACAAAAAGCGGCTTTTCGTGAAGCAGGGTAGTGCTTTTTCGCAAATAACTATATGCGATTTGTTTTGTTTAATATCTTTGCCGATGGTTTTTGTCAAGAAAAATAATGTTTAACTGTTTGTCCAGCCGGATTTTCCGGACTGGTTGAGTAGCTACAGAATTCTTCTTTTTTAAACGCATTTGGGCGCGGGGCTAAAATTTTCTTGACTTGCGGCCCGCGAGTTTGCTAAGACTAACCTCAATAGTCAGGTATAACTTGACTTTTTCTTTTGTTGCATCGTCGAGGTCGATAATGCCCAGGGTCTGGTTCAGAAACAGTCGCTGCTGCCGGGGGAAGGACGAGCCGGCGGAAAAGGCCGGCGTTTGTCGGCGGCTGCGTTTTTGCGAGGGCGAGGTGCCGTTGACCCAGGCCGGTTGCGGCCGGCGTTTCCGGGTCTGCCGGATCGGCGGCGATCGCCGGGTCTGCGCCCGCATGGCGGCACTGGGTATCTTTCCGGGGCAGGAGGTCGAGCTGGTCTGCGCCGCGGATCGCTCCCGTTGCCTGGTCAAGCTCAACGGCGCGACCGTCAGCCTGGGGGACGGCGCGGCGGAAAATATCGTGGTCAGCCCCGGCTGAGACCCTGAATTTCAGACGTTTGCAACCGTTCCTGCCGGGATTTTGTTGAAATCGCGGCAGGGATTTTTTTCGGCCGCAGTTAGGGCCGATTAACTAATTTAGTTTCTTGGCGCCAAGGTTGCACCGTAAACCTTGGCGCCAAGGTTTGCGGGAGACTTTATGGGAGCCAGAATATCGCTGCGACACATGGCCAGGAATCAGTCGGGAATCATTGTCGCCGTTAAGGTCGCCGGTGAGCTCGGGCGGCGGATTCGTGATATCGGGTTGGTTCCCGGCACCGAGATCACGATTCTCGGCCGGGCGCCCTTGTATGATCCGGTGGCCTTGCGGGTGCGCGGCAATACCCTGACCCTGCGCAATAACGAAGCCGATTATATCGAGGTTGAAATTGAAGATGCCTGAAGCGCGGGAAAACTCCGGTCTGCCTGCGGCTTCAAGGTTAAAGAAAATCCGACCATGAACACTTATACTCTGGCCCTGGCCGGTAACCCCAATGCCGGAAAAACCACCCTTTTCAACGCCCTGACCGGAGCCCGGCAGCATGTCGGCAACTATCCCGGGGTCACGGTCGAAAAAAAAGAGGGTGAATATCGCGGGCTTTTTTCGGCCCGGATCATCGATCTGCCGGGTACTTATTCACTGACCGCCTATTCCGAGGAGGAGGTGGTCGCCCGTGATTTTATCGCCCGGGAAAAACCGGCGCTGGTCATCAATATCATCGATGCCGCCAATCTGGAGCGCAATCTTTATCTTACCTGCCAGCTGCTGGAACTGAAAGTGCCGTTGTTGGTCGCGCTGAACATGATGGATGTCGCCCGCGAGCGCGGCATGGAAATCGAGGTGGAAAAACTTGCGGCTTTTCTCGGAGTGCCGGTGGTGCCGATTGTCGCCCGCAGCGGCCGGGGGCTCGATCAAATGATGGAGGTCGCGCTGGCTCTGGCCGAAGGCCGCATCGTGCCGCCCGATCCGGCCCGCATTCGCATCTCCTATGGGGATGACATCGATCAGGTCCTGTTGCGCATGAGCGCCATGATTCGGGAACATGGCTTGTTCAAGGGCATTTATCCGGCCCGTTGGGTGGCGGTTAAGCTGGTGGAAAACGACGAGATCCTAATGCGTGAGGTCGAGCGGGAAAACCCTGAACTCAGCGCTCGGCTGCGGAGCGAAACGGAACGGCTGGTCGATCATCTGCTTAAAACCTTTGACACCTATCCGGAAGCGGTGATTGCCGACCATCGTTACGGTTTTATCAAGGGCATTCTCAAACGCGGCATCGTCACCCATCGTTACGACAAAAACCGGCTCTACGCCTCCGATCGGATCGACAAGGTCCTGACCCATCGTCTGGCCGGGCCCCTGATCATGCTTTTGATCCTTTTCGGCGTCTACCAGGTTACCTTTTCCCTCAGCTCCCGGCCGGTGGCCTGGGTCGAGGCCCTGTTCGGCGCCCTGGGCGGGATGGTGGACCAGGCTCTTGCCGATGGCCCCCTTAAATCATTGCTGATTTCCGGAGTTCTTGACGGGGTCGGCGGGGTTTTGGGGTTTGTGCCGTTGATCATGCTGATGTTTTTCTGTATCGCGATTCTGGAGGATTCCGGCTATCTGGCGCGGGTGGCCTTCATGATGGATCGGGTCTTTCGGGTCTTTGGTCTGCACGGCAGTTCGGTGATGGCTTATATCGTTTCCGGCGGAATCGCCGGCGGTTGCGCCGTGCCCGGAGTCATGGCGACGCGCACCCTGCGTTCGCCGAAAGAACGTCTGGCGACCATGCTGACCGTGCCTTTCATGAACTGCGGCGCCAAGATACCGATCCTGGCTCTGCTGATCGGCGCCTTTTTTTCCGAACACCATGCCCTTTACATGTTTGGGTTTACCTTGTTGAGCTGGGTGGTGGCTCTGGTCGCCGCCAAGCTTCTGCGCCTGACCGTGCTGCGCGGAGTCCCGACCCCTTTTGTCATGGAATTGCCGCCCTATCGTTTTCCGACCGGCGAGGGACTTCTGATTCATACCTGGGAGCGGACCTGGCAGTATATCAAAAAGGCCGGAACCGTGATTCTGGCGATTTCAATTCTGCTCTGGACCCTGATGAGCTATCCCGGTCTGAGCCCGCGGGAAGAGGCCCGCTTCGCGCAGAAGCGAGCGGCGCTCGCCGCCGCCTATCCGACCGGCGGCGAGACGGTGCAAACCTTGCTGGATAACCTTGAAAATGAACGGGGCAGCGCGGCTCTGCGCCATTCCCTGGCCGGGCGTCTCGGTGTGGCTCTGGAAAAGGTGACCTGGCTCTGCGGTTTTGAATGGCGCACCAATATCGCTTTGATCGGCGGTTTCGCCGCCAAGGAGGTGGTCGTTTCAACCCTGGGGACGGCTTACTCGATGGGGGAAACCGATCCGGAGGCCTCCGGATCG
>DSCM01000014.1 GCA_011049115.1 Pseudomonadota bacterium | reverse complement strand
TTTATAGTCAGCAAGCAGGCGGTCAAGTAGATCTTTTTCAATGGCCATATGAGCTCCTTTTAATGGGTGGGGTCACGGTGTACCCCTGAATGGCCATTTACACAATCTTTTTTACACCCTCGTTTGGGGAGGAAGTAAGAAAGCTGCTGTTTAAGTGGCTGAACCGTAGGGGGAAGAAGAACTGTCTCAATGGGGAAAAGTTCGAGGCAATGCTGAAGCGGTATCCTCTGCCGAAGCCAAGGATCAGGGTCAGTATGTTCGGATTTTCTGTGAGTTGACATGTGAGGAGCCGTGTGCGTAAATAGCGCAAGCACGGTTTTGAGAGGGGTCAGCGACAACTGATATATGGTTGAGATCATGTGGCACTGCCGGGAAACCAGGCAGAAACGGAGAACACAAACATCGACCTGTAGCATCGGGAGAAGCTGATCTACTCGACTAACTTCAACCGTGCCCCCGGCGTTTTCAGGGACGAAAAAATCTCCCCAACCTCCGCCACCCAAGCCAACCGCCCCAACACCCTCTGGGGCCTGTAACCTCATCCCTGTCTCGCGCCTCACATTTAACTGTATCAATATGTCTGGCACCGTTTTCTTCTGTTCATCTTCTTCTGTTCATTGTCGTTTCATGCGTAGATTCTGACAGGGAGATTGTGAAAAATAAGATTGTTTAACGCTTTGCGCTGGATCTCTTTGTTGACGAATGGGTGACTTCATGTTAGGGGTTGCCCCTGCGGAGGTCGGATTATGAATTCTGTGACAGGCATGGATCTTTGCACTTTGCCTGCCCAGATATGGAAAAAACTGCCGTAAGAACGGGCACTGCTGATAACCCATCATGGCTAACCAAGCGCTTTGTTGACCCCCATAAGTGATGTTGATATGGAGAGGTAAAAATTTCTCGAAGCAGCGAAAAGTGGGAACGCCAAATATTTAATGACCGGCATCCCGGGTCGTTTTTCAACTGAAAAGCACAGGGTCAACCCTGAAATGTTTACTGTGAAATTTGCCGAATCGTTTTCCGCGGTCTGGCTGAAAACCAAAAACAGCAATTTTGAATAATCGATATCAAAGAAAATTATGACATTTGCCGGCCAATTTACTCTTCTGGTAATTTTCCTGATGTTGGTTGCTCTCGTACTGGAGCTTTTAGCCCCGGATGCCATTCTCTTTGCGGCCCTGGCGGCCCTGTTGCTGGCCGGCGTTATCACCCCGGCCGAGGCTTTAGCCGGTTTCGCCAATAAAGGCATGATGACCGTGGCCTTGCTTTTTATCGTGGCTTATGGAGCCCAGTCTTCCGGGGCCCTGGGCTTTTTCGCCGGGCGTTTCATGGGCCGGGGCCTGGGCCTGGGGCGCCGGGATTTGCTGCGCATGATGTTGCCGGTGGGTCTGCTGTCGGCTTTTCTCAATAATACGCCGATTGTTTCGATGTTTGCCCCGGCGGTCTGCGAATGGGCCCGCAATCATCGCCGGGCGCCCAGTAAATATCTGATTCCGTTGTCGTATGCGGCAATTCTCGGCGGCACCTGCACTTTGATCGGCACTTCCACTAATCTGCTGGTCAACGGCATGATAGTCGATGCCGGCGGCCGTTCGCTGGGGCTCTTTGAATTGGCCAAAGCCGGGCTGCCCTGTTTCCTGGTCGGAATTATTTATATCGTTCTCTTCGGCTACCGCATTCTGCCGGAACGTAAAGCGGTCGAGGCCGAAAATCAGAACCGCGATTATCTCTTTGAAATGCGGGTGCTGGAACATGGCCCCCTTCCCGGACGCAGCGTCACTCAGGCTGGGCTCAGGCATTTGAATTCGGTTTTCTTAAGCGAAATTATCAGAGGCGAAAAGACCATCGTGCCGGTACGGCCGGATGAAATTCTCCAGGCCGGCGACCGCCTCGGCTTTGTCGGAGTCGCCGAAGGCATCGCCCAGTTGCGTCGCAAGGCCGGCCTGGCTCCGGGTGACGAAAGCGGCTGGCCCAAATTGCCGGATCGCCAAACCGCCGCCGGCATCATCGAGGCCGTGGTCTCGCGCTCCTCGCCGATGCTCGATAAAACTATCAAACAAGGTAATTTCCGTGGCCGTTATGACGCTGTCGTGCTCGCCGTGCGCCGTCATGGCGAAAGGATTCATCAGGGTATCGGCAGCATCATCCTAAAACCCGGCGACACGCTGCTGTTGCTCAGCGGCGGCGATTTTCTCGCCCGCTGGAACAATGCCCGCGATTTTTATCTGGTCAGCAAGGTCGGCGACATGCCGGTAATCGACCGGAAAAAGACGCTGCTTTCCTTTGGGGTGCTTCTGCTGATGGTCTTGTTGGCGGCCTTCGGGGTGGTTGATATTTTCAAAGCCGCAGTACTGGCGGTGCTGGCTCTTCTGCTTTCCCGGGCCATCACTGTGGTCGAAGCCCGCCGTTCATTGGAATTAAACGTATTGATCGTGATTGCCGCCTCCCTGGGCATCAGCCAGGCCCTGATTAAAAGCGGCGCCGCGCAATATCTGGCCGCGGGCCTGCTCAGCCTGGTGTCGGGCTGGGGGGGGGTGGGCCTGCTGACGGCAATTTATCTGATGACTTCGCTGCTGACGGAGGTTATAACCAATAACGCCGCGGCCGCCCTGATGTTTCCGGTGGCCTGGACGGCGGCGGGGCAGAGCGGTTTTGATCCCTTGCCCTTCGCCGTGGCCGTGGCCCTGGCGGCTTCGGCCAGTTTTGCCACGCCCATTGGTTATCAGACCAATCTGATGGTCTACGGCCCGGGCAATTACCGGTTTGCCGATTTTCTCAAGATCGGTCTGCCCATGAATCTCTTGATGATGCTGACCGCGGTCACGGCCATTCGCCTGGGCTGGAATTTTTAAACGAATGCGGGAATAAATCCCGCGTTCCAAACGGGTTTTATCCGCCCGCAAATAAGTGCTCTTATCAGGCCCAGCAGCGCTGGATAAGTTTCTTGTTTTTGTTGTTAAAGGTGTTGCAAAGATTGGATAAAATATCAATAATAACATTTACTTAATGCAGGAAAACCTCTACAATGGGCATCAATAATCACCACAAAACATCAGCCCAAAATAGAGGTTTTCCATGCTC
>DSCM01000013.1 GCA_011049115.1 Pseudomonadota bacterium | reverse complement strand
GCCGACAGTGGGGTCGTAGATACTCATGCCCTCAATGGGGTCGCAGATTTCCACGCAGAGGCGCACCACTTCCCAGGGGGTGTAGAACTCGCCGGCCTTTTTGCCGGCGGAGTCGGCGAAGAACTTGATCAGCCATTCGTAGGCGGCGCCGAGCAGGTCGGGAAACTCGAAGTCATCGTCGCGCAGGGGGATTTTTTCAAAGTTGGTAACAAAATCCGCCAGGGTGTCGTCGTCCAAGGTGCGGCTACCGATCTTGCGGTTGAAGTTGATGCCGCTGAGTACATCCTGCAGGGCGTCGGGGTTGGCGTCTTCAATGGCGGCCAGCGCCTTGTTGAGGGTGGTGCCGACGTTCTCCTTGGTGTGTTTCAACGCCGGGCGCTGAACGGTCTTCTTTTCACCGCCTTCCACCACTTCTTCCTGCCAGGGCTGGTTCCAGCGGGCGCGGGGCGGTACATAGAAGTATTTGTCGGAGTAGTGGTCGGGGTCGTCCAGCTCAATGGCGATGTCGGCGTCGGACATGCCCTTTTGCTGCAACTCTTGGCGCAACTCCTCGCGGCGCTGGTCGAACAGATCGCTGGCCCGCTTGAGGAACAGCATACCGAAGATGTATTCCTTGTATTCGCCGGCATCCATGCTGCCGCGCAGGTCGTCGCAAGCGCGCAGCAACAGGTTTTCGAGGTGGGAAAGGGTGAGCTTGAGTTTCATTGGGGCCTGTTAAGCAAAAATGGTTCGGGGGTGGGGGAATTTTTACGCATGACGTTAAAGATCACCGGAGCCGGTCTTTTATCGGCTTCCGCGTGGAGCCGGCGGATCAAGTAGCCCGGAAGGACCTCCCCACCAGGCTTTCACAGTCTCCCCTTCAGGTGCGGAAAATGGAATTGGGAATCTACGCAATACAGAGCCCCGTCAATTGACCCCTGAAAAAAGCACCACACTGCATCCAGCGATTGAAAGAACTGTACGACAGCGATTTTAGCCGGCAGAAAAATTTTCCTTTTTCAAAACCTGCCTGACGGGTCCCGCCCCCCTGTCTCTGGCTGAGGCCGAATCCGAAAAACGATAATAACCGGAAAACCGTTTTTCCGCCCGTTAGGGTTTCGCCGCTCCCCCGAGTAGGCCGCGAACCGCGCCCAGCAAGTCGGCCGGCAACAGAACCGTCTTGGCATTGGCACTCGCGGCCTGCCGCTCGATGGCCTTGATGTAGCTTTCCCCCAGCAAATAGCCGATAACCAGATCGGCCTTGTCGGCACCCGCGCCCCCCAACACCGCCTGAATGGCGTTTTTCGAGGCCTCGGCCTGCACCTCCTTGGCCTTGGCGTCACGCTCGGCCGCAGCCAGGCGGCCTTCGGCTTCAAGAATCACCGCTGCCTTGTCGCCCTCGGCCTTGGTCACCGTGGCCCGGCGCTGGCGCTCGGCGGCGGCTTGGGCTTCCATGGCCTGCTGCATGGTCGGTGACGGAGCGATATCCTGAATCTCCACGCCGCGCAGGGTAATGCCCCAGTCGGCCAGGTCGTCGGAAATTCCGGCCTTGAGTTTGGCTTTGATCTGGTCGCGCGAGGACAGGGCGTCGTCGAGCTTCATTTCGCCGATAATCGAACGCAACGTCGTCTGAACCAGGTTCTGAATACCAAGTCGGTAATTCTCGACCCCGTAAACCGACTTTTCCGGACTGATCACGTTGATGAAGGCCACGGCATTAACCTGCAGAACGGCATTGTCCATGGAAATAACCTCTTGACGTTCGGTGTCGATAATCTGATCCTTGGTGCTCACCTTGTAGGCGACGTTGTCGATGTAAGGAATGACGATGTTCATTCCGGGATTAAGCGTCTTGTGATATTTACCCAGACGCTGCACGACATATTTGCTGCCCTGGGGAACAATCCTCACTCCGAGAGCGATCGTGAAAATGACCAGAAGTCCGAAAACGATGACTAAAATCAAACCTTCCATAAATTTCTCCTCCAACAAAGTGACGCCCTCTCCTGATTTTCAGGAATCAACCCGTACCGCCGCCGAGGTTGCGGGAACGACCAGCACGGCATTGCCCAGAACCTCCTTGACTAGCACGGCATCCCCGACCCCGGCCTCCCCTTCAAGCAGACACGGCCAGGTATCGGAGCCGAGAATCGGTACGCTGAACCGGCATTCCCCGCGCCCGCCGGGCGCACTGGGCGCCCGGGTTAACAGGCAACGTTGACCAAGCAGGGCTTCCCGGGCATTTCCGGCCTTGGTCCTGTCCTTGGACAGAGGATTGATCCAGAGGAACCAGGCCGCCGTGAAGCCGACCGAAAACAGAATCCACAACAAAAGCTGCCACTTCAGGCCCGGAGAAATGCCAACCCAGGCAAGTAGACCGACACCCATGGCTCCCAGCCCAAACCAGACAATGGTAAAGGACGGTATGAAGAGTTCGGCCAGAATCAAAATCATCCCGAAAACCAGCCAATGCCAATAGAGAAATTGCACAGCCATGGTTATTTCCCCATGTTCGTTAAAAAACTTTTGTAATTTTCAGCCAACCCGGAAAAGCTGAAAAATCTGGCGGAAACCCTGCACCAGAAGACAGACGCATCAAATATCTCCCTTAATATCAAAATCTTACATGTTGCCGATGGGCGTCGCGAGCTTTTATCCATAAAAAAGCCCGGCGCGAGCAACACGGACCATTGCGCCAGATAAAACCTCAGGAAAAATCAAAGCTGACGGCGGCCAGATTTTTAACCCGGCCCGCCTCACACTCAACCCCTTCCGCAGCCAACAACCTGATCTTCTCAGCGATCTCTGGCCCCTCGCTCCGGCCTCTGAAACCGCCGATCCGCCCGCTCGCGGCCACCACCCGGTGACAGGGAACCTCCGGGGCGTAAGGGTTGCGGCGCAGGGCCTGACCAACCCCTCGATAGGCCCTGGTACCCAACGCCCGCGCGAGCTCCCGGTAGGTCGTCACGCGCCCGGGCGGCACCCGGCGCAACAGCTCGTAAACCTTATCGGCAAAGGCGGTGCCGGCAAACACGTCCTGTGCTTCCATCTGCATGCATCTCCATAAATCATTGTTTAAACGATGTCAAAGGGTTTACTTTATCTCGATTTCGAGCGCCGCGCAACCGCAATCGGTTAAACGGCTTAACCGAGCGCGGCAAACCGTGATTTTGAAGTGAAGGCCCAAACCCATTCCAAGCCAACCCCGGCGTAAAATCCGCGAACAGCCTGAAATTATGCTTGACAAAAATCATACCGAGCCATTAAGCAACCCACTAAGATCTATACGTAAAACAGCGGTTCTGAAAAACCAGAGGTTCGCATGATAAGTTCATTACAGGAAATACAGACGTTGGCGGAATCCGCCGGCCCTGTGACCACCGCGATTATCGCCCCGGAAGATCACGAATTCATGCTCGCGATTAAAGATGCAGGCAAACGGGGCTTCATCGAGCCGGTTCTGATCGGCTGCCGGGCGATTATCGAAAAAGCGGCCGAAAAAGCCGCTTACGATATCGATAAAAACCACATCATAGAAATTACGGACCGGCAGAAAATCGCCGACACCGCCATGAACATGTTTTCCTCGGGAGAGGTCGGAATGGTGAGCAAGGGTCAGATCTCAACCAGTTATGTCTATCGATCGATCATCAGCAAGATGAAAGCCCGACGAGAGCATACGGTAATCAGCGTGCAGACCTTCTGGGATATCAGGGAATGTGACCATCTGGTGTTGCTGACGGATACGGGAACCAATATCTCTCCGGGCGAGAAAGAAAAAAAAGCCATTCTGGACAACGCCCTTCGCGTTGTGAAATTACTGGGTTGCGACTACCCGGAAGTCCTGGAACTGGTCTCGGACAGCGCTCAGTTGAGAGACAAACGCAAGCACCACCCCCTGGACAAAACCCCGGTCGTCAAAAACAGCCGGGGCGCTTTTAAACCGCTTAAAGCCCAGGTGCTGAAAAAGGTTCTTCTGGGACAACATGGCGAAAAATCGGTAAATCTGAACCATCTGCCCCACATAATCCTGATGCCGGACCTGAACACCGGCAATATCATAGCCAAACTTGACTTTTTCATCCAAGACATTGTCAGGGTTTCCTGCTCCTACACGTCGATGGGTCCGGTACTGCTGCCATCTCGGGCCGATGTGGCGGAAGGCATTATCAGAGAGTTTATTTTCGGAGTAGCCCTGGTCGGCCAACACAGGAGATTAAAGGATGCTTAATTTATTTCCGGAAATCGGACGCCAGGCCCGGCGACTCAAACCCAGCCGTTGCGTGATTTCCTATGCCACCGACCAGGCTTTAATCCCGGCTTTACGCCTGCTCGTGGAGCAGGGCCTGATCACGGAACCCATCTTTCTCGCGCCCCGCAAGCTCGACGGCATGAAACTCTTTCGCAAGGTCAGCTCCATGCGTGATTCCGCGATCATGGCGCATGAATGCCGCAAAAACCAGGAAGCCGAATTGATTATCCAGGGACACGAAAAAAGACAGCCTTTCATCTCCCTGCATCTGGACGGCGGAATGCTGGAACCCCAGGCGGTTTATGTTGCCGCATTTTACGACGTCCGGCGCCGGCAAACCTTTTTCGGCATCGACCCACTCGTCGCCCTGGCCCCTACCCTGGAAAACCACATTATGCGGCTGAACGTCGTCGGTCCCTTCATGAGACATCTTCTCAAACGCCGGATTCAGGCCGCCGCCCTGGCTCCGATTGAGACCGTCAATCCCAAGCTGCCGGCGACGATCAGCGCCGCCGTCTTGGCGCAGATGTCGGTTCGGCAACAGTTCGGCAATTTTCTGGAAGTTTCCGGCCCCTTGGACATCGATTGCGCCTTGAGCAAAGTCGCGGCCCAGCGCAAGGGGGTGGAAAGTAAAAACTCCGGGAGTTTCGACTCCTATATCTTCCCCGACACCAACAGCGCCTACTTTTTCGCCACCTTTCTTAAATACATCGGCAAGGTACCGACTATCGGCGTACTGCTTTCGGCGGATCGCCATTTGCTGTTAAACTCTACACCATTGACGGTTTCCGAAAGAGTCGCGGAAATAACCCTCGGCCTGATTGCCAATAATTTTTATAAAAAAACCAAGCAACGGGGTGGTTATGATTCTGGCAATTAACGTCGGCTCAACGACGCTTAAACTGGTCCTGGACAAAATGGATGGCGCGTCCCCCAAAGCTTCAACCCTGCCTCTCGAAATTCACGACCACCGTGAATTGTACAGCGATGAAGGTTTCAGCCGGCTGGCGAAACGCCTGCAAGAGCGAATCGGTCGATTTCTGCGACAACATCACGCCGGACCGGAAAAGCTGAGATTGGTGGTTGCCCGGGGAGGGCTGCAAAAACCCGGACCGGCCGCTGTCTTTCAGATCAATGAAGCCATGTGCGAAGACCTCTCCTCGGGTCGTTATGGACGCCATCCCTCTTCTCTGGGACCGCTGCTGGCGTTCACCCTGGCCCGGGACAACCAAATTGCAGCCTATACGATGGACCCTCCTTCCACGGACGAATTTGCTCCCCCGGCCCGCTTCAGCGGGCTTCCGGAAATCAAACGACGCTGCGCCTTTCATGCCTTAAGCCACAAGGCGGCGGGGCGCAGGGCGGCGACGATTCTGGAAAAGGATTATGAAGCGTGCAGTCTGGTGGTCGCTCACATGGGTGGTGGAATTACCATCGGAGCGCATTTAAATGGACGGGTCGTTGACTGTACAAACGGTTTGAGCGAAGGCCCGTTCACGCCGGAACGGACGGGCTCCCTGCCGACCCTGGAACTCTGCGCGCTGGTTGCCGAGCGGCAACTCAACTTTGATGCAATCAAACAAATGCTGGTCGGCAACGGCGGCCTGAAGGCTTATCTCGGCACCAATAACGGACTCGAGATCGAAGCCCGCATCAAGCAGGGTGACCAGCCGGCGCGCGAGGTTTTTGAGGCCCTGAGCTATCAGATAGCTAAAGAGGTGGGAGCCATGGCGACGGTTCTCCAAGGCGCCTGCGATGCCGTGGTGCTGACCGGCGGTCTGGCCAAATCACAGTTTCTGCTCGACAATTTGCGGCCGCGGATCAGTTTTTTAGGACGGATTCTGGTTTTCCCGGAAGATGAAGAAATGCGCTCTTTATGTGAACGCGGCCGGGAAATTCTCGCGCAACGGCTGCCGATCACGAGCTACGCTTAAACCTGAAACCAAAAACCAGGCCGGGGCCGGCGCAAAGCTTTTCCAACAATAATTTCAGGAAATTTTCGCCTCGCCCGTAACAACCCTCGGGAAGGCAAGCCTTGGGGCGCGGCCGCCGAAGAAGTCCGCTCAAATACTTTCGGACAACGTGTACCAGTCCGGCAACGGCGCCGTAATCACCCAGCCATCGGCCAGCCTCAACCGCCGGCAATGAAGATGGAAAACAGCGCTTTCGAACGGCTCGGCCTCGACCCCGGTGGCGAAAGCTGCTCCACCATACAACCGGTCGCCGACCAACGGGTGACCGACCGTCGCGAGATGTACCCTTAACTGGTGCATGACCCCACTGTACATCACCAGGCGAACCGTGGTCAGATCCCGAATCCGGTCAAAGCCCAAGGGTTCGATCTCGGTCCGGGCCGGATAGAGCCCTCGGCAGGGCAAAGAGCCGACCACCATGCGGCGCCGGTCACTCCGATCATGGGTCAGGCTCTGGTTAACCGCTAAAGCCGCCTTGATCTCACCCGTTGCCTCGGCCAGGTATTCCTTGCGAATCAGGTGCTCGGCAAACTGCCGACGCAACCTTTTCCAGGCCTTCTCGGAACGGGCCACAAGCACAATGCCGGAAGTCGCGAAATCAAGCCGGTTCAGCAGGCCGGGCTGCAGAGGACCAAAATCACCGATGCCGGCCAATTCGGGGAAAACCGTCAGCAAACGATTGGCGAGCGTGCCGGTTTCATCCGGAGTCAGGGGATGGGTATGGCAGGCCGCCGGCTTATTCAGGGCCAGCAGATCATCATCCTGATAAATTATCTCGAGCTCGCCTTCTGGCTCGGGCGCCGGACCAGAGGGTTCAAAACAAGCCCCGGACAGGGCAACCTGCTGACCGGCCCGTAGCATGGTGCCCTTGGCCGCGCGCCGGCCGTCTACCGTAAGTTCTCCGGCCGCGATCAGGCGCCGCCAGCGATTGGTGGAGATCGCCGGGCAGGATTCATGCAGAAAACGATCCAGCCGAACCGGCGGCCCCGTGACCCGCAAGGTTCTAATCTCTTTCCTTTGCGGCAAAAGCTAACCCCGGCGCCTTTAAAGCGCGCTCTCCTGCAAAACCCTGATACTGGCTTTAAGCTTCTCCTGTTTAAGGCTCAATTCCTCGAATTTCCCCTGCTCCTTGGCAATCACCTCGGGCGGGGCCTTGGCGACAAAATTTTCATTGCCAAGTTTACCGCTGACCCCGGCAAACTCTTTCTCTACCTTTTTGAGCTCCTTGGCCAAGCGCGCCTCTTCCTGGGCAAAATCAACCAGACCGGCCAGAGGTACGAAAAGCTCGCAGCCGGCAGCTAGGGCGGCGGCCGACTGCGGAGGTCGGGCGGCAGCGGCATCAATCGTCAACCCCTGCAGGCGAGCCAGATGGATAATCACCTCGGAATTTTTCCGCAACGCGGCCAGGGTCTCGGCTTCAGCTCCCCGAATAAGCAAATCCAGGCGCTGGCCCGGCGAAAGATTCATTTCTCCCCGAAGGTTGCGAACCGCTGTGATCACCGCCATGACCTGTTCCATTTCCAGAGCGGCGGCTGAATCAGCCAGACCCGAATCGACCCGGGGAAAGCTCGTTTGCATCAGACTGAGCGGTGCCCCCGCAAGCCGGGGCAGAGCCTGCCAGATCTCTTCGCAGACAAAG